>JAWSVH010000174.1:0-1219 GCA_033852015.1 Desulfobacula sp. | reverse complement strand
TGGAGGATTCTAAGATGGCATTCAAATCAAAACATAAGAATTTAACATTTTCAGATTTCGAAAAATCGATCAAAAAGAAAAATAGAAGCCTTGAAACCCTCAAGAATATGGAAAACGCAATCGCCTGGGATCAAATTGAGATTATTCTATTGAAGGACTACCCTGTGGGACAAAGAAAAGAGGGTAACAAAGCATACAGTCCACTGCTTTTGTTTAAATGCCTGCTTCTACAAAAATGGTTTCAGATTAAATCAGATCCTGAGCTTGAAAGCCAGATCAACGACCGTCATTCATTTCAATCTTTTTTGGGATTGTCAGCGAACCAATCATCTCCAGATCATTCAACCTTTTCAAAATTCAGAAAGAGACTGACAAAGGGTAAATTTGATGCCATTGTAAGTGATGTTTTAAATCAATTTTCCAACCAGGGGCTTACAATAAATGAAGGTGTTGCCATTGATGCCAGAATTGTAAAATCAGCCAGCAGGCCCATGAGTAAGAAACAATTAAAAGAACTCAAGGATAATAGATCAACGTCTGAAGGTTCACTCGATAAAAACGGTAACAACCGTAAGTTTTCACGAGACATGGAGTCTGACTGGACCATTAAAAATGATAAAGCATATTATGGTTTAAAAGAGCATGCAGCGGTTGATACAAAGACAGGTTTGGTTTTAACAACAGTTTTAAGTCCAGCTTCAGTGCATGATACCAAGTATTTTATGTATTGCACTCTGTACAGCAGACATACCAGTCACCCCTTGTCAATTGTGTATGCAGACAAAGGATATGCTGGTGCACCAAACCGAGAGTTTTTGAGCATGAACAAACTCAAAGATGGGATTATGCGCAAAGACTCAACAACAGCCAAATTGACGGATTTTGAGATAACACGAAACAAAAAGATATCCAAAGTCAGATACATAGTAGAACAATATTTTGGTTTAAGTCATCTTCACGATAATGGCCAGCAAGCCAGATTTACAAGTATTGCAAAAAACAATATTGATATCTGGTTCAGGCAAGTCGCACACAATATTAAACGAGGATTTAAGTTGACCCAAGAGGTATCAACGGCATAATTGCGTCCAAAGGCTGAAAATGGCCTTTTGTAAAAGAATTTGGTGTTAAAATAGCTAATATTTAATAGAATTAAAGGCAAAATAGCCAAAAATTTTAAAATTTGAGTTGGTTTTACAAAATAAAAAGAAGGACGGAT
>JAWSVH010000173.1:0-18266 GCA_033852015.1 Desulfobacula sp. | reverse complement strand
CCGGGGTTTCAAACTGTTTTTTTCGTTTCATTGTCATACTGATCGTTAATTCAACACGTTCCGGTATTATGTTCCAAAAAGCCATCGCTGTTTGAGCGGTGATGTTAGGTAGTTATTAAAATTTCCTTGACAATTTCCAGGTAATAAATTAAAAATTAACTAGTAAGTCCAATTTATTAGACATAGTGGTTGGGATATAATGAAAAGTTTGATTCAATTTCCCGCAGAGTTTGATTACAATTTGCTGTTGCACGCTTTAAGGGATTATAAAAAGCCAAGAGATAAGATCAGGGGGCTCCTTAGGAATAAGGATATCGTTAGGATTAAAAAGGGCCTTTATGTGTTGGGCAATGAATATAATAAGCCTTACAACAAGTTTGTCCTGGCGAATCTGATCTATGGGCCATCTTACATCACCGCTCAAACAGCGATGGCTTTTTGGAACATAATACCGGAACGTGTTGAATTAACGATCAGTATGACAATGAAACGAAAAAAACAGTTTGAAACCCCGGTTGGTGAATTTTCTTATTTGTATTGCCCCAAAAAGGCATTCAATATTGGGGTTCAGCTTAAAGGTACAGGAGATCAAAAAAGTTTTCTCATTGCCTCCCCTGAAAAGGCCTTGTGCGACATGACTGCTATGCAAACTCATATTTCGACGAAAAGGGAGATGAAAGAATTTCTTGAGTTAATGCGATTGGATGACAGCGTTAGCAAAAACTTTGATTTATCTTTATTAGAAAAAATTAAGACCGGATATCGAAGGCAAAGTATCAAACTGCTGCTCAATTGTTTAAAGGAAGATTATGTTTGATGAAAAAATTGATCAAATGCTAAACCGGTATGAATTAAATACAGTTCATGATCATGAGAATGCGCTTAAGGAGATTATACAGGAGATCGTTTTGCTTGGTTTATGGCGGTCAAAATTTTATGAAAAGGCTGTTTTTTACGGTGGAAGCGCATTGCGAATCTTGCATAAGCTGGACCGTTTTTCTGAAGACTTGGATTTTTCATTAATTCAGCCGGAAAAAACTTTCGATATTAAAAAATATCTTGGTGCAGTAAAATCAGAACTGGAACTATGGGGTTTTGAGGTTTCTGCAAAAAAGAAAGACAAGAAAAATAAAAGCACTATCGATTCCGCTTTCATCAAAGCAAATACATTGGTCCATTTATTAAAAATTGATTCAAATTTAAAGACCCATAAAAATGCTGTGATAAAGATAAAATTTGAAATTGATCAAGATCCGGCGGCCGGTTTTGACAGTGACCTTAAATATCATCTCCACCCAATTCCGTTTACCATTAAAACCATGACCTTACCTAATTTATTTGCAGGTAAAATGCATGCTCTACTGTGCCGAACAATAAGAACCAATATTAAAGGCCGAGACTGGTATGATTTAATATGGTTTGTAAAAAATAATATTCCATGTGACTTGCATTATCTTAAGAATAAAATGTTGCAAACAGGCCATATTGATTTTTCAGAGGATTTGACCAAAGAGAAACTTGTTGAAATGATATCTAAAAAAAGTAAAGAGATTGATTTTTCCATGGCAAAAAACGACATTGAACCATTTTTAAAAAATTCAAGGCAAAAAGATGAGTTGAACCTTTGGTCTGATGATTTTTTTAATGGTTATTTAATTCATGAAATTGGCGTCCAAATGGATCATTAATTAAAAAGGATCCTCCTTAAAGAAACAGTAACTTTTCAACAAATCAAATGAACCAGACAAGCTGGTTATTTGCAACGTTAAAAAAAGCGAGAATGTAAATGAATTCATTCCTACAATTTGTTCAGGATTACGGTGCATTGATAAATATTGGCTTGGTCGCAACACTCTTTGGAATTCTATTGCGCATAACAGTGATGTGAAAATCTGCTGTTAAAGCTTCTTACCAAGCAGAATTACTTATCAAGGAAAAAGAGATTGTCGCATTTAAAGCTGATGTTGGTGCCTTAAAAATTCGGTTGGAATCAAAGGAAGAACAATTCAAAGCCAAAACCGATTTGTTAGAGCATCAACTCTCTTTCTTTCAAAAAATATCAGATTTGCCAGACGACAAAAGAGTCGAAGCTCTCAAGCATGAATATGAATCTAAATTGACAAAACTTCAGGACAAACTTGAAGCTCAGGCAAAAGCACAACCTGAGGATGCTGAAACTCTCAACGCTGCGATAAAGGAATTGAGATCTGAAGAGGGCAGATACTTTAAAATAGAGAAAAGCAAAATATGGGATATGGCAAGTAAATTAGTAGAATTTGAGACCTTTGCGAGATTAGCTCAGCCCTTCGATTTTAACATTATGAAAAATTTTTTTAGATTCAGTACGCAAAAAATGATTTTTTACCGAATCAAAACCAATTTTTTAAGATGGTCGGCTGATAATCAGCCAAATGTTGCCTCAAATTGAGGCCTTTTACCCGGTTTTTGACCACCGGGCGCAATTATCCAACTACGCAGGGAGAACCTCCAGGATTTTGGCCCCCTTTTTTAAATTGAAAGCAAACTGCCTGAACATAATATCAATATTGTTTTTCATGATCTCCGGGAACCTTGCTTGCTTTCCATTATCATACTTATGGCTAATACCGAAATATTGTTCCACTATATATCGGAGTTTTGAAATGCCCTTATTGCGTTCGATTTCTAACTGGGTCAACTTCGTATTTCTTGTGTCTTTACGCATAATCCCATCTTTGATTTTATTTAAAGTAAGAAAATTACGATTGGGAGATCCGGGGTATCCTTTATCAGCATAAACGATTTTAATTTTATCTTCAGTATGCCTGCTATAAATAACAGCACGAGGCAAATAGGGAGAATCATTATGGGAGGCCTGGCTCAAAATGGTTGAGAGGATGAAACCATTATCCGTGTCAACAGCGGCATGCTCTTTCAGACCATAGTGGGGCTCATCATTTTTAATAGTCCAGTCGGAGCTAAGATCACGGCAGAATTTTTTAACATTCCCGTTTTTGTCCAGTTTGCCCTCGGGTGTAAGAGCATGGTCCTTGATTTTTTCAAGCTGGCCTTTGGATTTTGATCTGCTTGCGGATTTAACCAGCCTGGCATCAACCGCAACGCCTTTATTAATAGAGAGCCCATATCTATGAAACTGTTTGAGAAGTTCGCTGTTGATTTGAATCATAGCATCATCAGAGAGGCGTTTTCGAAACCTGGAAAAGATACTGTGATCCGGAGAAGCATAATCCAGGGGCAGGTTCAGGAACGATTTAAAAGAAATCCGGTCATTGATCTGGCTTTCAAGTTCAGGATCAGATGGAATTCGAAACCATTTTTGCAAAAGCATACATTTGAACAAAAGCAAAGGAGAATAGGCTCTTTCTCCTTTATTGGCCTTGCCGGGCTGATAATGTTTTGTAAGAAGGGCCTCAACCGGTTTCCACTCAATTGTTTGATTCACCTTGTTCAGGAAAATTAAGGAACGGTTTTTATCAGCATTATTTTGAATAGCAATATCAGCAAAGGAAAAATACTGGTCAATTTTTTTGTAAGCCATGATGCCTCCTAATGTTAATTTAATAACAGGATAATAGCACGAATAGCAAATTATATCAATAAGATATGACTAAATCAATCATAAAAATACCATCAAATATCTGGACTTTAAAGATAAAATTGTCCCAGACGAGATCAGAGTGTCTTCGTGTGATCGAAATTGACTCAAATGCATCTTTTTTACAACTGCACGAAACCATACAGGATGCAGTAGCTTTTGATAATGATCATTTGTTTCAATTCTATTTAGGACGTCACCCGGATCAACATGCTCTCACCATTGGTGGAGAACCCAGCTATAATGGTTATAATCCAGTCAACAGATACCGTAAAATAAGCCTGCTCGGCACTTGGCCATTGCCAATTGGTTGCAAACTATATTATCTGTTTGATTTCGGGGATCGATGGCTATTTCAGATAAACAAAACCCGGCATAAAGGTAAAATCCCCCAACCTGGAGTAATTTATCCCCAGATTATTGAGGCAAGAGGTAAAAACCCGGAACAATATCTGGATTGGGAATATGAGGAAGGATAGATGACTCGTGCAAAGGTCTCATCTGGTTCAGACAAGTCGCACACAATATTAAACGAGGATTTAAGTTGACCCAAGAGGTATCAACGGCATAATTGCGTCCAAAGGCTGAAAATGGCCTTTTGTAAAAGAATTTGGTGTTAAAATAGTTAATATTTAATAGAATTAAAGGCAAAATAGCCCAAAGTTTTAAAATTTGAGTTGGTTTTGCAAAATAAAAAGAAGGACGGATGAAATCAGGAATTAATCAAAGGTCTCACTGTATACCAAAAACGCTTATTCCTGGTATCGAATACTCCTTCAAATTTATGACAACCGAATCTAAGTCAATTCCTGTGATCCTCCCCCAAAAAACTGGAGATGGAATTAAGCGATTTTTAAGAATGTTAAACAGGAAAAATGAACTGCAAGGATCTGTCTTTTTTATTAATGCAATCTGGTTCCTTTTTGTGTATATTCAAGTCTTTATTAAATACTTTATATATAGGGAATTAAAATGAAAGTTGATTTAGATAAGGTCAGTTATGTTCTTGGACAAAGTATAGGTGGTGATTTTAGAAGACAGGGCTTTGAAATTGATCCTAAAATTTTTGCGGATTCATTTACTGAAGCTTTTAACGGGAAAGAATCCCAAATGCCTATTGGTGAAATGCAGCACATTATGCAAAATTTTCAAAGAGCAATGGAGGATAAAAAGCAGGCAGAGCAGATGGAATCAGGGAAAGAAAACATTGAAGCAGGAAAGAAATTTCTTGAAGAAAATAGTAAAAAAGAGGGGGTAAAAATCACTGAAAGCGGACTTCAGTATAAAGTGCTCACTGAAGGAAGCGGAAAAAAACCTGCTGCTACAGATACCGTTGAAACGCATTATGAAGGTAAGACACTAGATGGTGCAATTTTTGACAGCTCATACAAACGTGGACAAACAACAAGTTTCCCACTGAATGGTGTAATCAAAGGCTGGACAGAAGCACTTCAGCTTATGGCTGAGGGTTCAAAATATGAACTGTATATTCCGTCTGAGCTTGCATATGGCCCTGGCGGCAGTGGGGGAACGATTGACCCATATTCTACATTGATTTTCACTGTTGAACTTATCGCAGTAAAGTAGCGAAACATTGAAAACAAACCCGTTACTTCATTTTAGGTGGTTAGGATCTACTATTAGATTCTCGAAAGAAGAAACGAAAGGAGATTGAATATGGATTTCCAACAATGCTCTTGCAACGGATCGCAAAAAGCCGCGACCGCTGAAGAGCAAAGTTAGTTTTTTACTATCCGTACTGGTCGCCCTCTTCAGATGAAAGATGAACATCTTTTTCTCTAATCAGCGGCCCCGATACACTGCTTGGGCTTGTGTAGTGCTAAAGGAAGGAGTTCTGAATGCTTATTAATGTAGCTCGTTACGGGATCAAAGTGTTGCCAGATTCTCTGGCATTTCATGTCATTCGTGGACTTGCAGCCATAACACAGCGGTTTTCAGTATCCCTGGTCGAACAACAAGCGATGGCACAAGCTACCCGGCGCTATTATGGTAAATACGGGTGCTCTGTCGCTTGGTCTTGGGGCAAGGAAGGCCCTCTGATTGTACTCGTTCACGGCTGGGGCGGCTACGCCGCTCAGATGGCCCCACTAGCGGTGTGTCTTTCGCAGCAAGGTTTCCGCTGTATAACAATTGACATCCGTGGTCATGGCGAATCGCCTCTGAAGCACACACGCTGGAGCTATCTTCTGGATGACATCGCAACGTTGTGGCAATCGCTAGATGAGGATATTTACGCTTATATTGCACATTCCGCTGGCGCGCTAACAACAATGGCTGGGCGTTCACTGATGGGCATCCACGCCAAACGGTATGTTTGTATCTGTGCGCCTTCGCACCCCTTCCCCCCGATCAATGTGATTGAAAAAAAGCTTGCACCGCGCAAGAGAGTGATCAACCGCTACCGCGAATACATTGCGGAACAGTTCCAAACTAGCTGGGACCTGCTGCAGACTGGCATTTCCTACGCCGGCGCCGGAGCGGATATGCTACTGTTCTATGACAAGAGCGACCGTTTTATACCGCATAGTGAGGGCGACAAAATTCTTGCACTCTGTCCGGGTTCACGCCTGGTCAAAACCAACGGCTACAGCCATACCAAGATTCTGACCGCACCGGAATTGGCCGAGGCCGTGAGTGAGTTTCTCAACCCCCAAAATGACTAACAAGTTTCTTGAGGCGGGGTTAATAGCACGAGGAGTATTTAAGATCTTATGCTCATAGCAAATTCATCGTTAAACGAAAAGCTAAGACTATCCGAGCGGGTTCAGTGGCCGGAGTGGTTTTAAACACGAACGTGACCAGTTAAAATACTTTAAAGATTATATCATGGCGGCGTATCGTGAAGGCGAATGGATTTTGTGTCTGTTATTGACAGAAGCAGCATTGGATACCGAGTAAGTGTTGGATTATATGGTATCTATGCGACACTGAAAGCCGTACTTGACCAAAGGAATAATTGATGCGGGTCTTGCTGATATCATCAAATCTTGCCGAAGAACCTTACGCGGTATTTCCGCTTGGTGTGGGGGTAATTGCTAAGTCTCTTACAGATAGCGGACACAAAATAAAAATATATGATCATCTTTTAGCACAAAGCCGCAATTGCAGTCTTGCCGACTATGTGCATGAATTTAGGCCGGAAGTGATCGGAGTGGGCATCAGAAATATCGATAATGTGAACTATCTGGAACCTGCCTTTTTTCTTGATGACACCGCTACGCTGATAAAAGAAATACGTCAAATATGCGGTGTTCCGATATTTGCCGGGGGAGCTGGTTTTTCATTAATGCCAGAACGTATTCTGGAGTATATCGGGGCCGATTACGGGATTGCGGGAGCCGGAGAGAAAGCGGCGGTTGAACTGGTTGGTCGGCTTGCGACAAATGAGACACCTGAACGTATCAGCCGCGGCGTGAATGTCGACGGTAATTTTGGACGGTGCTCTTACGAACAGGAAATAAGTCGTTTTTACCTGGCGGAAACTGGAATCCTACCGTTACAGACTAAACGAGGCTGCCCGAAAAAGTGCGTATACTGTTCATATCCAAGCCTCGAAGGACGTCGAGTATTATCCAGAGACCCCGAAACAGTTATCGATGAACTGATCTATTTACAGCGGGAATTTTCACCGGAAAGTATATATTTCACCGACTCGGTGTTTAATGACACCGGAAGTGAATATCTCGTACTGCTTGAAACCATGGTCCGTCGTGGTGTAAAAGTGTCGTGGTGCGCATTTTTCACACCACAAAAGTTCGACCGTGAAAGCATTGAACTGATGAAACGCAGCGGCCTCAAAACAGTAGAGCTGGGTATTGATGCATGCTCCGACCGTACACTTTCCGGACTGGGCAAGGATTATGATTTTTCCACCGTGTTCAGTGCCTGCGAAGCGTTTCGCGCTTCCGGGCTTAAGGTATCTGCATCATATATCACTGGAGGTCCCGGCGAGGATAAGCATACGCTAAATGAAGGGATTAAAAATCTCCGGGCGCTTGACTGGATTTCCAGCTTTGTTTTTATGGGAATCAGAATTTTACCGGGAACGGCAATTGAGGCTATCGCGAAAAAACAGGGAGTTATCAAACCAGATGAAGATTTGCTGAAACCAAAGTTTTATTTATCGCCTGATATCATCAAACAAGAACTGTGGGATGGTTTGGCTGAGGGATTTAAAGATATGCCGTATGTGATTTTCCCGCCGCAATCGCGTAATAAAGAACTTAAGTTTTTCCGAAAACTGCAGATGTTGAAAGGGGTAAAATCTTCAGTTGACTCTTGTTGAATAAAAGATGCAAACCAAACAAGAGACATGCTGGCGGACAAGCCGCAAATGTTCATGATTAAGCGCAAAATTTATCACCTTACAATACTGATTTTGACCCCCAAAATGATAAGCCAAGACAACGGCCCTTTTGGGAGTATTTAACCATAAGTTTCAGCATGTTGTGATGGCCCGCCCACTGCGAAGCCGACTTATTTTTTTATCGGATAACCGATTAAATAAGTGATGGGACAGGTTTTAAAAAAAATCCGCTTGCGGCCGCACTCAAAATAATAATTTGAAGAGGACATTTCGTTGGTCATTTTTTTTAGTTCTGCAACAGAATAACTTTTCATATGAGAAATAAATCCATCGATCATTACCAAAACAGGTACGACTGGAAGTATATATGTCCAAAATAAACGTTTCCAGGAAAAAGGTGTAATAAAAGGTGTGATTGTCAGTACCAGAAAAGGAACCATCAATGATGGCAGGATAATTTGTAAAATTTGACGGCTGGAATATTCCAGGATACCTATGCCGCATTTTTGTTTAACCGCATCGCTGAGAATACTCTTTAATTCTGTTTCATTGAAATGATGTGCCGCTGTTAATAAAGTCCAGAACCCCTGGGGGTTTTTGCTGTCTAATATATCAACGGATTCCGGGATATATTTGATTTGTCCACCAGATAAGTTTTCGATGCGCTGTGCGCTTTTTTTATTGGGAAATTTATCAGAAAGCAACGCTGTATATAATTTTGATTCAGAGTTTATATTGCGTAATAATTTCAACATATACATCCCGCTCCCGGAACCAAAATCTACAATTTGTTTGCTGCCGGAACAGGATAAAGCATTTTTTATTAACGGATAAATCACTTTATAGGGATTGGCATTATACACAAAAACAGATAGAAAATCGGTCATAAAATCCCGCCACAGCACAGGGCAATATTTTGTTTCGTGAAACTCTTTTAGATTTATTCTTTTCATTAGTGCCTTACTTGATCTATTCTGAATTAAGATCATTCATTTAAAATTAGTTTTCAATGCTTACATAAACATATCTGAGTCATGTAGTATAAGAGTCCCAAATCCACCGTCTATTTTTTTATAAACTCAACTTTCTGAGTTGGTTTTTCAAGAAAAATAAATATAACCACTTGTTATAACAAAAAATATTGACAACATGCACTATCTATGGCATGTATTTTTTATCTCTAAAAATTAAAAACCAAAGATAAGGATCTCATCAAATGCATAATACCTCGACCGAATTTCAAAATCAAACCATAAACTCTGATAAGGGATGTATAGAAAGGGGGGAGTCAAATCTTCAGTTGACTCTTGTTGGATAAAATATCGGGAGCTAAAACAAAGAGGAGAGGACATGGCAAACAAGCATTATGATTTTATAATTACCGGGGCTGGCCCCACAGGCCTTGCCGCTGCAATTACTGCCGGTCGTCTTGGCGCCTCATGCATTGTCTTAGAAAAGGGACTAAAGCCCGGCCCGGAACCCAGGGGAGAAAGTATCGCCCAATATCAATTAATGGATGACCTCCTTGGAAAAGACTGGTTAAAAAACAATGCCTCAACCGATCCCTCCTTTAGAAGATTTCATAGTCCCATGGACCGCAAGAATAGCCTCATTGATGTTCATAAACCCTATTATTTTTTCCATTGGGATCAATTGATGAAACATATGAAAACTCTTGCCCTGGAGGCTGGGGCGGAATTTTTGTTCCAATCAGAGGTCCTGGATTTACTGGAAGACAATAATCGCTGCGTCGGCATAAGATACAAGGACAAAGAAAATAATATACATAAGATTAAGGGAGCAAGCGTTCTAGGGTGCATGGGCCATAAAGATCCTCTAGGAGAAAAATTCGGAATTAAAAGAGAAGAGATCGACTGCCCCACAATTAAATATTACAGTGCAGATGCACCCCAGATAAAAATATCTGAACACTCCAATCTTCAGTTCTATCTGATTCCCCCCAAAATGCTTGATATTGCTCCCAAACTGCCGCCGGCAGTGGCCTATGTCTTTCCTTTGACCAACGGAGAAATGGAAGCCGGATTAATGCTTCGCTTAGGGCAGTTGGACAGCATAAAAGATATTGAAATCCCGGATAAAGATCTAATGTATAAGGTCTGGGATTATTTAACCCAAGATTATCCCGGGTTTTCTAATTTTTTCAAAGGCGCCCAAACAACTTATAAAAAATTAACCGTTATTTCCAACCGCCAATTATTTGGAAATATCATTCCCCATGAAAACGGTGGTCTGATCTTTCTGGGAGATACCATTGGCTTCAGTGAAGCAAACGGGTCCTCCGGACTTTATTTTGGCATGGCCCAGGCTGATTTTTGGGTCCGATTGATCATGGGTCAAAAAGGATTGGACAAGGATATCTGGTCGAAGTCCTTTGTAAATAAAGCCAGGGACAAATACAACCAATGGTCTGTGTATAAATACATCAAAAAATCATACAAAGACATTGTCCTGGCTGAAAAAATAATGTTCAACTACTGTGGGTCTGATAGATCCTTGAATCGATGGTGGAAACCTCTCATGGCCCTGTTGCAGTTAAAGAGTTGATACCATTGTTTTTCATGATTAAACAGACCATGTCCCATGGAGGCTATTTTCGATAACAGCAGCACCCTGTGTGGGTGCTTAGATTGTCAATCAGCGTTGAATCTTGACCCTCTAAATTTCAAACAAAGAAAATGCACCGAATAAACCGCAGATTTTTATGTTGAAATATAATATGAAGTAGCAATTATTTAATCCAGCATTCAAGTGTTAGTTAAATAACATAACAAGTTACTGCTAAAGCTTTAGCAACGCGGCTGCACGCATACAAGATAGTGGGCTAAATATTAGGGTAAATTTTTATTAATTGGCGGCTACCTTAACAAAATAATTTATGGAATGGTTTGAAAAAATGATTTTCAAAGTTGTATAAGATATAAATGAAAAGAATAACAATAACAGGATTACCTCATCACATTATTCAGCGGGGGCTACAAGGCAAACAGACCTTCTTGAATAATGATGATTATGTTGCCTATCTTGAGATAATGACTGAATGCTGCCTTTCGCACAGCATTGATGTATGGGCCTACTGCCTGATGCCGGATCATGTTCACCTGATCGCTGTTCCCAGAGAAAAGGACGCTTTGTCCAAAGGTCTCCGAGCGGCTCATGGCCGGTACACAAGATATATTAACCAACGAACTGGCAATAGGGGGCAGTTTTGGCAGGGTCGGTACTCATCTCATCTATTGGACGAACAATACCTGATTGCATGCGCTCGCTATATCGAGATAAATCCGGTCAAAAGGGGATACATCGACCAACCAGGAGATTGGCAATGGAGCAGCGCACAGGCACATATCTTAGGGCGTAAAGATCCTTTGGTCCAGGTAGCGCCGTTGCTGGAAAGAGTTAAAATAAAATGGCAGGATTTTCTTGCTGAAAGCAGGCCGGTGGCCGAAGCGGATTTGTTTTATTTACACGAGAAGAATGGACTCCCTCTTGGCAACGATGATTTTTTAGCCAGGGTTAAAAAAGACATATTTTAACTCGAATCTGTAGTTAAATAAATAACGCTTATCGTCTATGCGGGCCGAAACCCTGAGCACTTCTCCTTTCATTATTGCCATTATAGGTCGTACCTGGTGGCAAATTATTCAATCGATACTAAGTGGAGGTAATTATGAAAAGACCGTTTAAATCCCCTGCTGGGAGGAATTCATCTATTGGATCAAAAAAGTTGTTTTCAGTCAGCCCACTATTGGGGGATAAAATGCTTCCCGATCCGTTCTCTGAGTCAATAAGATTTGTCTTTCAAGGAGAACTAAACGGAATCCGATCCGCGATGGGAATCTTCTTTGACCCCCTCGTCAAATTGCGGCATGATAACAAGGGAAACTATCGCACTTCGCTTATCGCTGTAAATCGAGGGGGTACAAAAAAAGGGCTTAGCCGCTGGGATGGCTTCGTAGAAGCATTTAAGGATGGAAAATATGTAGGGCACCTGCACCGAAATATTCCGAACGTTTCAATAAATGACAAAACAGCTTCCCTATCCATACACATAGTGGCGTGTTCGCCAGACAAGTATGAACTTTCGATAACCAGGGATGCCAAATTGGTAGGAAGCGCCACCGGCCAAAGAAGGCCCGTATTTCCAGTTGAGAACGATTTGCAGTATCTGCCTGAATCAACTTATTACCTTCAAGAAATCGAGAGTGACGTTCCAAACACCCGGAAGATACAGTTTGCAATTTTTCTGGATAAAGTGAGTTGCGATGGTATCGATTACAAAGTTTTAGAAGATCGCGTTGAATATGGACTGAGAGTTGGTGGGCTTTCGTCGGGAAGACCAATGGTCCCAGCGATTACCAATGGGACAGGATTCCAAACAGCTATTATTGCAACCTCCGCAACACTTCCGCTAATGGCCTTCAGTGCCAATCAGGTCTTACCTTGGCCTTGGACTGATATCGGTCGGTGTGGCCCAATTAAGCCCAACGATACTGTTATCACTCAGGAGGGTGTTATTAAGTATCGAGAATGGAGGGCATTAAAGCGGAAATGGGAGAGATTTTTCAATTACGTTGTTCCAGCAGTCCAAAATATTCATTGTCCAAATTATTATGTCTGTCCAACTTTGGTGCTGGCTATCCTCTGGGACGAGATGGCTCGTGGCAGTTGTGAAACTTCCGAGTGGATTTCAGATGTCCTGCAGGAAGATTTTGGTGGAGATCCTACTTGCGGACCATTTCAAATAAGGTTATCGACTGCGCGAGAAATCATTCAGGCATTCAACATCCAGACGCATCATAACATAGACGCGGACGATGATCTCCAAGATGCACTAACAGAAGATTTGAATTTTGCGGCAACACTTGTTGCATACCGCATTTGCCAACTATGGAATCACTGGCGAACCGCAGGGCACGACCCTTGTACGCCGGGTGGATTAGGAAGTAACAAGATTACGCCATCGCAATTAGCAGCTGCGTTATATAGTCAAGGCCTGGGGCAACCTAAACCCAACCCAGGGACCAATGCTCGCAGCAATCAAATAGTTCTGTGGATGTCGCAAATTGTCGCTGAAATCGGATTTCAACCTTGCGACCCTTGCAATCCAAGTCGTGTAATTCGCCACCCAGGGCCGCTACCAGAAGATTATTGGAATGATTTCGACTGGGATGATTTAACTCAAGCGGAGCAAGAAACCTGGGGACGTTTAGGTTGGGATGCGGATCGCTGGAATGAAAATTCACCGGCACCGAACTCGTCGTCAACATCATGGGATGAGCTCACTGAGGAGCAGCGTGATACAGCTGATGATCTTGGCTACTCCCAATCGAGCTGGGATGACGAGGAGTAGCCGCTATTGGTGTTATCGGTACCAACGACAAAAATGGAGTATCATTCTAACAAAACAAATACAGTGACGAACTTAAAAGAGTCCGGGGAATGCGCCTCTCAAATTATTTCAACACTTTTAATCCAGTAGGGATGATGGAAATAAAAACTGCCAACACGATCTTGTATTGTAGGAAATGGAAAGAGACCGTTGTTTTTTACAAAACACAGCTAAGGCTACAGGTAACGGCTTCTAATGAATGGTTTGTAGAGTTCAAATTAAATGAAGCATCTCGTCTGAGCATTGCAGATGAAGCCAGGACATCAATTGATAGCAACGATGGTAAAGGCATTACCATCACACTGGAAGTAGATGATATTGAAACGACGCATTTATACTTGAACGAAGTAGGACTTAATCCAACACCGATAAAAGATCATGCTTGGGGGGCGAGAGTTATTCACATTTACGACCCTGAAGGCAATCGGCTTGAGTTCTGGTCTCCAAATATAGAACTCGATAAAACCACCTAACAAAGCTTTTGCAGCGGAGCACAAAAAGACGCGCCCGCTGAAAAGAGACGTTATATAAAAATAAGGTGAAAATTTGAACGATCAATCTATACGGGAAATCAAGTGTCAATTAGCGGGCTGGATAATTTTCATTATCTGCGCTTTTTTCTTTCTTGCTTCAGGCATAAAAAATAATAATATTTTGACTTTGATGGGGAGTATTCTCTTTTTAATTGCATGTTTAGTTTTCATCGTAGCGCTTGTTGGGATATACAAAAAAGTATCCAAAGACCAAAAACATACTTGAATCTGATACAGTTCCTCTATTTTTCATTATCATTGGGACATTTTATCTTGGTCCTATGGTAATAAAACTTTTAGAAATTTCAGATGTCAAAAGAATGGAGTTGAAAATGAAAAAAATAGTTATAAAATCGGTTGCACTTGTATTCGCAATGTCGTTGATAGTCTCTACAGCAAGGGCACAGGAAACAGCCGAAAACATGGTTCTGAATCGATGGCTTGGATCCTGGATATCAGACGTAGTCATAAATCCATCAATATGGTTTCCTAAACGGGTACAGTGGAATGGGACAAGCAAGGTCCAGTGGATTGTTGAGCACCATATGCATATGCAGCTGATAACAACTCATATTGATAAAAAGGAAAATATTGCGCTTCAACGATATAACTCACGGATCATAGGGTATGAAATGTGGACTTTTAGTAAAAAGAATTCAGCTTATTATGTAGGTAGTTGGAATGATAAATCCAATACAATGGCATGGAAATTTGTCGATTTCGGTGCGGGCATCACTGGAAAGATCGTGGATCATTTCACCGGTGAAGACAAATGGCAACGAACATTACTCCTGAAAAACAAAGAAGGAAACGTGCTTCTGGATATCCAATTTGAACGCACGCGCTCTAAGCAGAAAACAAAGTAGTGCCTAACAACAGCATCAACACTTTCAAAAATTGGAAAAAAAAGAAAAAAGAGTCCATTAATTCATAGTTTTACTTTTTGTATGAACAAACCAATACGCTGAAAATATAGTAAAAGTTCTCACTTTAAGATTTATAAACCGATTCCAACTTCGAACAGCGAAAATGCTAACTATTTAAAAAAGATGACGATAAATATGAAGAAGATATTGATTCCGCTCCCAAGTTATGGATTTGATCCAACAGAAGTCGCTATTCCATGGCAATTGTTCTCCAAAGCTGGCTTTGAAGTTGTGTTTACTACTCCAACAGGCATAAAAGCATCACCCGATATCAGAATACTGAACGGCAATGATTTAGGAATTTGGAGATCAATTTTGCAAGCAAGAGAAGATGCAATTGATGCATGTATTGAAATGGAATCAAGTCAATCATTTTCCAATCCTTTAAAATATAATGATATTCATGGGGAGAGCTTTGACGCACTTATGTTGCCAGGAGGTCATGACAAAGGAGTTAAAGAATATTTGGAGTCAAAAGTATTACAAAGTATTGTTGTTGATTTTTTTGTTGCTCAAAAACCAGTAGGTGCAATCTGTCACGGTGTTGTTTTAGCTGCAAAAAGCATTGACCCAGAATCAAATAGATCAGTTATTCATGAGTACAAAACCACTTCGCTTTTGAATTCTCAAGAATTACTGGCTTATAATTTAACTCGATTATGGTTAAATGATTATTACCTTACTTACCCAGAAATCACAGTCGAAAACGAAGTAAAATCCGTATTATCAAGTCAGGAGAATTTTATAAAAGGACCATTTCCACTTTTAAGGGATAATTATAATAAAATGGGAAGAGGCTTTTTTGTGAAAGACAGAAACTATCTATCTGCAAGGTGGCCGGGTGACGTATATAATTTTTCATTTGAGTTTATCAAAATGGTTAAAGATACAGACAATAAGTAAACACAGAACAAGCAAAGGCAGGCAGATATGATGAATGGGGTCGAGCCGGTGATTTTGAGACGTTATGTTTCTAAAAAAAATAGCCCAAATTTAGGATGAATGATATGCAAGCAGTCACGTTAACTTGTTGCCCCAATAAGGGAGAATTATCAAGTAAATTAAGAATATCAACAGTGGCAAAACCAGAACCACTAAAAAATGAGGTTTTGATTAAGGTTATTTTTTCAAGCATTAGCATTGACGATATAAATATTTGGGAAGGAACAGAGCTTGGTGGTATTCCATTAGCCCCCTCGCCATCAATAGTAAAACCTGTTACTCCAGGTCTTGAACTTTCTGGGATAGTAGAAAAAGTAGGAAATAATGTAACTAACTTTAGAGTGGGAGATTCTGTTTTTGGAATATCTGGATTCCCATTTAAAAGAAACGGAGCGTGGGGAGAGTATTGCTGTGTCAAAGAAGATGTACTACTTAAAAAACCAGACTATCTCTCATATTCAGAAGCGGTAGCCTGTGCTGGATCGGGCATGGTAAGTGCTTCCATTATGCAAAGTTGTAATTTAAAAAAGCATCACAGAGTTTTAATCATAGGTGCTTCTGGAGGAGTTGGGACACTCGTAGTACAAATGGCAAAGCAAACTGGAGCTTATATTATTTCAGTTTGTAGTAACAAAAATATAGTGTTAGTAGAATCCATCGGCTCGGATGAAGTGATTGACTACACAAGCACTTCTTTTGTTGATGTGTTAGCGGAATCTAAAGTTGATTTTGTTATAGATTTGGTAGGTGGGAAAGAAATTGAGCATAACGCAATAAAAGTATTGAAAAAAAATGGTGAGTTTAAAACTATAGTTGGTCCTGTTCGTTATATTGGAGATCATCATCTTGGGTGGTTGGGAATTTTTAAAATGTTAAGTTATGTTAGTTGGCGAATGTTTTTTTCCTTATTTAGGAAACCAAAATATACATTTGTTGCTGGAACAAGAAAAACATTTTCTTTCTTTAAAGAATACCTAAAAACTAACTCCATTAAACCCGTTATAGATAAAATGATTGATTTCAATGAACAAGACATACAAGAATCCGTCAATTATGTAAGAACACATAGAGCAACAGGTAAAGTGGTTATTGAGGTAAATAAAACGCTTAATCGAAAACACTAAGTTTTATATAAAATTATTTACACTGGAAATGCATGAAAGCGATTGTGTACAAAAAATATGGGAGCTGAAGTAACAGCGGCTAAAATAATAATCATGATATATCAAGGAATCTGCAAACAATGACATTGCCTATTGAAAAAAAGATTATCATCCTTGCCCAGCTGCAGACTTATTTATCCGGGGTTTCGAGACAGGAAACTCCAAACAGGCTGCATATTAAAATTATATCAGCCATCCATTCATTGATGAATGACGTCGTTTCAGGGCTTGAACCCCAGTCGCTGCAAGAACTGCTGGATGAGTTCCGGACATTTGCCCCGAAAGAGCAGATCGCCATGTTTGATATCCTGATTACCGAAGACAGGATTCAGGACATCAAAGATCTCAGGAACTGCGCTGTCAGCACAAAACAGTCTCTGGATCTTTCCAGGTATTATGAAGGGTATGAAAAAATACCTCTGCAGGTTTTCAGCTGGCAGTCAAAGATTGAACAATTGGAACAAGTGATTGCTATATTCAAAAATCCCGGGGCGGAATATGAATCTTTTAGCAAATCAAGCCTGACGTTTTTTGGCAACATATATGAAGGATGTCTCCCGATTTTAATGCCAAAACACACGGATTCGATTATCCAGGAACTGATTGGCAGAAAAATTGTATCTGCCATGGATGCTACGGATCTGATCGATGATGTCAACCGAATCCATCGTTTGACTGCCAGATCAAGCAAAGAAAATCGGGAGAAAATACATTCAGGAGACCTGTCCGCCGAATCATTTGTTCAGATGGGCAATGATGCTTTTATGTTTTTAAAAGAGTATTGGAACTCGGCTCACCTGAAAAACAAAATTGATATCTGCCAGTATCTTGCCCTGTGGCATGGCCCGGGAAAAGCTGACTTTTTAAGACAGCTTGCACTGACTAAGCCTGATGACAAACCCTTTGAGATATGCCTGGGCTGTACCGGGGTCCACCCCATGAAATCTCCCCAGGACTGGGATTCTGGTGCAGAACTTGAAATAAAAAAAGAAAATACTGATTGTGAAAATCTTTTAAAGAGCATTCAAGACAACAGATTTATCTATGATTTTTTATATATTGCCAATTTTCATGGCCGCAATGATATTATTCAGAGCAACCGCTGGGAATCAATTTTTGAAAAAACCAGGGCTGTTGAAAAGGTTATTACAACGCCTCCTGAAATCCCGCCGTCTCTCAAAGAAGTAGACGTATCTGGCCTTGCACAGATGCCAGTTAACCAGGCGTTGTCAACGATTGCCTTGAAAGATATGCCTGTAATTTCAAAATCAGATTCTTCGACTGATCCGGATAATGATTCCTCTGTTGTTTTGAGCACAGACGATATGGACTTTGACGACCTGTCTGTGGATGACAAACATATTTCTGCT
>JAWSVH010000172.1:0-23437 GCA_033852015.1 Desulfobacula sp. | reverse complement strand
ATTGGTGCCATGTTAGCGACATCGGATGCGGCCACAGGGTTTGATTATGGCAGCCATGGCAGCACTTTTGGCGGAACTCCTCTGGCGACAGCGGCAGCGTTAGAAGTGGTGAGTCTGATTAGTGATCCGGCATTTTTAGCGCAGGTTCAACAGAAAAGTGCCTATTTTATACAAAAACTTGAAGGGCTGAAACAAAAACACAAAAACGTTGTGGGCGTCCGAGGCAAAGGGCTTTTATTGGGTCTGGAGGTTGAAAAGGATGCCGCTTTTTATGTTAAAGAAATGTTTGAAAAAGGCTTTATCATTAACGGGATTCAGGATACAATTCTTCGGTTTGTACCACCACTGATTATTGAAGAAAAAGAAATTGATTGTCTGATTCAAGCGTTGGACACTCTTTTGTAATTGAGGAGATATTTGTTTTGAAAAAAGATTTATTATCACTTTTAGACCTTGAAAAAGAAGATTTTGACAGCTTTTTTACACGGGCGATTCAGCTCAAGGAAAGATATGCTAAGGGTATCATGGACCGGTCGCTCATCGGCAGGACGTTAGGTCTGCTTTTTGATAAAAAATCCACACGAACGCGGGTGTCATTTGAAACAGCAATGATTCAGCTTGGTGGCCATCCTATTTACATGAGTGCCCAGGATACTCAGATTTCGAGAAATGAACCGGCCAAAGACACTGCCCGGGTGTTGTCCCGGTATATAGATTGCCTTGCCATGCGAACGTTCGATCATGCGCGGGTGGAAGAATTTGCTCAAAGTTCAAGCATTCCGGTAATCAATGCGTTAACCGATGCCTATCATCCTTGCCAGATTTTAAGTGATTTGATGACAGTTATTGAGAATAAAGGCGGATATAAAGATTTAAAAATTGCATGGGTGGGTGATGGAAATAATGTGCTCAATTCCTGGATAAATGCAGCCAGCATTTTGGGTTTTAATTTGGTAGCAGCTTGTCCGGACGGTTATCAGGTTGATCCTGTTATTGTTGATCAGGCATCTCAAAAAGGGATGCTGAATGTAAATTTTACAAATGATCCTAAAGATGCGGTTAAAAATGCGGACGTTGTGTATACCGATGTCTGGGCCAGCATGGGGGAAGAAGACGAATTGTCTGAACGGATTAAGGCATTTGAACAATTTCAGGTGAACAAGCAGCTTCTATCAGGAGCCAAAGATGATGTCCTGGTGATGCATTGCCTACCCGCCCATAGGGGAGAAGAGATTTCAGAGCAAGTGCTTGAGGCCGAAAACAGCGTATTTTGGGATCAGGCTGAAAACAAACGACATATGCATAAAGCCATTCTGGAATGTCTAATATTGAGAAATTAAAAAAAAGGATATTCAACCCATCATGAACGATCGCGTGGAAAATGACAAATTGTGGGGCGGAAGATTCACCCAGAGTACAGATAAACTGGTTGAAAAATTTAATGCATCCATTGATGTGGATAAGCGCCTATATGAGGCCGACATTGAAGGCAGTGTTGCGCATTTAAAAATGATGGCCAAAGAAGGTATTATCCTTGAAAAAGAGGCTCAGGAGTTGATCGCTGGACTTGGAAAGGTCAAAGAAAAAATTGAAAACAATGAGATGGAATTTGTCCCAAGTCTTGAGGATATCCATATGCATGTGGAATCTGCATTGGGAGAGGTTTCAGGTGATGTGGCCAAAAAACTGCATACCGGGCGAAGCCGAAATGATCAGGTGGCATTAGATGTACGGATTTATCTAAAAAAAGAGTCTCGGGTTGTTATTGATATGCTCCTTGGGTTTCAAAAATCGCTTGTTCAAATGGCTCAAAAACATCTGGATGTGATTATGCCCGGGTATACCCATCTGCAAAGGGCACAGCCTGTGTTATTTTCGCATCATCTTATGGCCTACTATGAGATGATTAAACGAGATATCCAACGGTTTGAGGATTGCTTGAAACGAATTGATGTCATGCCATTGGGGGCTGCAGCCTTGGCCGGAACAACGTATCCTTTGAATCGCGAATTTACGCGTCAAGTTCTGTCTTTTTCTAAAGTCTCAGATAACAGTATTGATTCAGTGGCTGACAGGGACTTTGTGATGGAGTTTATCTCCCATGCATCCATCTGTATGATCCATTTTTCAAGACTTTCAGAAGAACTCATCCTTTGGTCTTCTTCTGAGTTTTCTTTTGTCACCATTTCGGATGCTTTTACGACAGGTTCCAGTATTATGCCGCAAAAAAAGAATCCAGATGTGGCAGAGCTTGTCCGGGGAAAAACCGGTAGAGTTGTTGGGAATCTTGTTTCTATCCTTACGCTGATGAAGTCATTACCTCTGGCATATAATAAGGATATGCAGGAAGATAAAGAGCCGTTATTTGATACGGTGGATACCTTAAAAATGTGTGTAGAGGTGTATACCCGGATGTTTGAAAATATTCATGTCCATAAAGAGAATATGTATGCTGCCTGCGGTCAGGGATTTTTAAATGCGACGGATCTTGCCGATTATTTGGTGTCAAAGGGGTTGCCTTTTAGAAAGGCGCACTCTGTTGCAGGTCAGGCAGTTGCTTATGCACTGGAGAATAGCAAAGAACTTGATGATTTAAGCCTTGAAGAGTTTAAAAAATTAAGTGAACTTATTGGTGAGGATATTTATGAGGCCATTGCCATTAATACCATGATTTCAAAGCGGATTTCTTACGGGGGAACCAGTTTTGATAATGTTACGCAGGCGGTTGCTAAAGCTGCTAAAAAGTTGGGTTTAAAATGAAAAAGACTACTTATGTAAAGAGCGTTGTCCTTTTAATGATTTTGCTTGGATTGGTTAGTTTTACCGGATGTGGAAAAAAAGGTTTGCCACAACCACCCATAAATAAGGCGGGTCTTATTGCCTCTCCTTATGATTTGAAGCTGAAGAAAACGGGTCAGGAGATCCGTCTGATATGGAAACATCAAATTGATGAGAAGACAGCGGCCGTCAAACCCGAAGCTTTTGAAATATTTATGGCTAAAAAGTCATTTGATCAATGTGAGGGATGTCCGTTTAAATTTACGTTGGCAGGAAAAGTAGATGCATCGGTTTTAGAATTTTTTGTTCCCGTGAAAGAAGGGTTTAAATATTATTTCAGGATTCAGGCCACAGATGATGATAAATTAAGAAGCTCCTATTCTAAAACGATTCAGCTTGAGTATAAATAATATGGGTCAGCATATCGTTTACTTGAGCATAGGGTCCAATAAAGGGGATAAAAAAAAGAACATAGAAAATGCCATGGTGCTTTTAAAGGATCATGATAATATCGATGTGGTTGATGTGTCATCCTTTTATCAAACTCAGCCCCAGAATTTTACAGATCAGGATTGGTTTGTAAATGCTGCCATCAAAATTTTAACTCAGCTTTCTGCTCAAAATCTTATGATTGAACTGAAAAAAATTGAAAGTGGCTTGGATAAAAATGGAAAGGCTTTCAGGTTCGGACCCCGGGTTATTGATTTGGATATTATTTATTACGATGACAAAGTGCTTACAACCGAACACCTGGAAATTCCGCATCCCAGGATGCATGAAAGGTGTTTTGTATTGATACCGATGTGTGATATAGGAGCCCATGTAATTCATCCATTGCTTAAAAAAAGATCTGATGAATTATTAAAAGAAATAGAAAAACAAGACGCCCAGAAGGTCATTCTTCTGGATGAGGAGATGTAAAAATGAAATTTTTTATTGATACTGCAAATATTGAGCAGATTAAAGATGCCAACGATATGGGAATGGTTGATGGTGTAACCACAAATCCTTCCTTGATTGCAAAAGAAGATGGTGAGTTTAAACAGATTATTACTGATATCTGCAAGATTGTAGAAGGTCCTGTCAGTGCAGAAGTGATCAGTCTGGAATATGATGGTATGGTTAAAGAAGCTGTGGAACTTGCAAAAATTGCGGATAATATTACCGTTAAGATACCCATGACAGTTCCTGGGCTTAAAGCTGTAAAAAACCTAACTGCCCAGGGAATTAAAACCAATGTAACGCTTGTTTTTTCAGCGTTGCAGGCACTGATGGCAGCCAAGGCCGGTGCAACCTTTGCCAGCCCCTTTGTGGGACGTTTAGATGATCTTGCCCAGGAAGGTATGGGTCTGATTGAAGAAATTGCCCAGATTTATGCCAACTATGATTTTGATACTCAAATTATTGTTGCCAGCGTCAGAAGCCCTCTGCATGTGTTGGATTCAGCGCTTCTTGGTGCGGATGTTGCAACCATTCCATATGATGTGTTGAAAAAACTGGCCTCCCATTACATGACCGACAAAGGGATCGATGCCTTTATGGCAGACTGGAAAAAGAAAAATGGATAAGTGCAAATAATTGGGTTTGATCGCTTAAAACAACTTTTTGTTAATCTATAATTTTTTTTCAATCTAAAATTGATATTGACAAATTTTGTGTTCACATGTATAAATTGCCTTTGTTTGCTGAGCGGGAATAACTCAGTGGTAGAGTGCGACCTTGCCAAGGTCGAAGTCGCGGGTTCAAATCCCGTTTCCCGCTCCACAAAACATGGCGGCTTGGCCAAGTGGTAAGGCGACGGCCTGCAAAGCCGTTATTCTCCAGTTCAAATCTGGAAGCCGCCTCCATAGACATTACAAGGGTCTCAGAAAATTTTCTGAGACCCTTTTTTTATGGGTTATTTTCCCATTACCCCAGATTATTCCCCACATTTCAAACAACTCCGGACTAAACAACCTCTCCCTTATAATATATCTCTGATATAGATTGGTCTTTCTCTAAAATTTGGTCTGTTTTTATTCAATCACTCGTGCAATACCACTCTCACCATTGATATCGATTTTCATGCACAAATCCCCTGATTCATATCAGTGGCCTTAAATTCATTAAATCTTTGATATGTTTATTGGAAGAGTAGTTGAAAATGTTCTGAATTGGACTTCCATAGAACCTGCCACAATGGCTCTTTTGGGTCTCGGACTTTTAGGTATCATAAGCGTTTTAAGAAAAGAAAAGTAGTATTGATTTAGTGTCAAGTCAGTATTAAAAGGCAGTGTCGTTGGATTGGCATTGCCTTTTTTAATACAAATATGTTGTATTTTTTGTTCAATATGCTAAAAAAATGATGAAAGTATCAATCGTGTCAGCAGTTAATTGGGTTGTCAATTTTTGTTAATAACAAAATGTAAGGTGGAAAAAAATGAAGATTCTGTTGGGATGCAAGGAAGGACGTTTTAGTAGTGGCACTTTGGACGTTGCAGTGAAATATGCCAAAGCTTTTGGAGCTGAAATTTTGGTTGCTGCTTCCATGATTGGTGGTGATAAAACAGAGAAAGAACAAATTATTCAAATAGAGAACAATTTTAAGAAGTTAAAAATATCTCTGGATAATGAAGGAATTAAAAATGAAACTCATTTGCTTGTCAGAGGACTTGAAGCGGGTGAGGATCTCGTTAAATTTTCTAAAGAAAAAAAAGTTGATCAGATTATTATCGGGGTGAAGAACCGTTCAAAAGTCGGTAAATTAATTTTTGGTTCCACAGCCCAGGTGGTTATTCTTGAAGCCAACTGTCCTGTTTTGGCTGTTAAATAATTTTACAAAACAAACATAAAATTGATTGTTTTAAGAAATTTATAGTCTATTATGGATGATGTATATTATTTGATATGGAATTGATCAAGTGCTTTAAAGCGCTCTCAGATCCAACCCGTTTGAGGTTGTTGTATGTATTGAATACATATGAATTGAGTGTGAATGAAATTGTTCTGGTGGTGGATATGATCCAATCCGGAGTTTCAAGACATTTGAAAATTCTTGTAGAGTCAGGGCTTTTGACTTCCCGAAAAGAGGGTAGTTATATTTATTACTCCGCATCTAAAAGCGAGCAGATAAGGCCTTTGATTGTTTTTGTGGAAAAGTATCTTGTAAAAGAAGATCATTCTGCTTCTCAAGATATTCAGAAAGCTGGAGAAAGGATCCAGGCCCGTCAAAATAAGACCAAACGGTTTTTTAAATCGGTCGCTCCCCAATGGGATCGATTAAAAAAAGAAGTGCTCGGTAGTTTTGATTTAAATGGCATAGTCAAGAAAAAAATATCTTTAAATGGTAATCTTGCAGATTTAGGTTGTGGAACAGGAGAGCTTATTCAAAGGCTTGCTTGTCCTACAATAGATAAACTTATTGGTGTGGACAGTTCTCCAGAAATGCTGGAACAGGCTAGGTTGAGGCTTTCTCAAACAGGAGCACAGTTGAGACTGGGAGAACTTGAACATCTTCCAATGAAAAACAAGCAGATGGATATCGCCATCATGAATATGGTACTGCATTATATCACTCAACCCAAACAGCCAATAGCTGAAGCTTTCAGGGTTTTAAAATCTGGAGGAATGTTCGTTCTATCCGATTTTGAAAAGCATGATCTTGAAACGGTAAAACAGAACATGGGCGGGGCATGGCTTGGATTTGAAAAAGAGAAAATACAAGTTTGGTTGGCAGAAGCTGGATTTCATTTGGAAACCATTGATTCATATCCGGTTAACCATGGGTTGATCATTAATGTGTTTTTTGCAACAAAACCATAAGGAGAAGGAGACAAAATGATTATTCCGGTAATTTTAGCAGGAGGCTCAGGAACGAGATTGTGGCCATTATCTCGAGAGCTCTACCCCAAACAATTGATTGATATATATAATGAAAAAACCATGCTGCAAAATACGATTATGCGGCTTGATGGGGTTCCGGGTATTGCGGCTCCCATAGTTGTTTGCAATGAAGAGCATCGGTTTATGACAGCCGAACAGCTCAGGCAAATGAAGGTGGATCCTTTCGCTATTCTGCTCGAGCCTGTAGGAAGAAATACTGCGCCTGCAATTGCTTTGGCCGCATTAAGGGCGTGTCAGGATGATGATGACCCTGTTTTATTAGTGTTGCCGGCCGATCATGTTATCGAGAATATAAATGATTTCCATGCTGCAATAGAACAAGGATATCAATTTGCTCAAAAGGATAGGCTTATCACTTTTGGAATCATTCCAGACGCTCCTGAAACCGGGTATGGATATATTAAAAAGGGTAAGACTCTGGATACCCATACCGGTGCTGCAGATATTGAAAAGTTTGTTGAGAAGCCGGATCTTAAAACTGCAAAAAAATATCTTAATTCTGGTGAATATTGTTGGAATTCAGGCATGTTTATGTTCAAAGCGTCCGTCGTTATAAATGAGCTTGAGTCCCATACACCGGATATTATATCCGGGGCTAGAGAGGTTATGAAGCAGGGAGTCCAGGACCTTGATTTTTTTAGACTGCCGCTGGAAGGGTTTAAAAGTATTCCATCTGACTCTATTGATTATGCCGTTATGGAAAAGACACTTAGCGGAGTCGTTATCCCTTTTTCTGCTGGATGGAACGATTTAGGATCCTTTGATGCTCTTTGGCAAACAGGACAAAAGGATAACAATCAGAATGTGATTAAAGGGGATGTTTTAGTCCATGATGTCAAAGAATCGTACATCAGTTCTGAAAGTAGCTTGATCACGGCAGTGGGTATTGAAAAATTTGTTATCGTAGAAACAAAAGATGCAATTTTGGTTTCTCCACGAGATCGGGTTCAGGATGTAAAAAAGATTGTTAAGCAGTTGAAAGATAAAAACAGAGACGAAGCTGTTTCCCATAGAAAGGTGTATCGCCCTTGGGGCGCATATGAAGCTATGGATATTGGATCCAGATTCCAGGTTAAGCGTATTACAGTGAAGCCTGGAGCAAAATTATCTTTGCAAAAGCACTTTCATCGAGCAGAACACTGGGTGGTGGTCTCAGGTTCCGCGCTGATCACCCGAGGAGAGGAGGAGGTGTTGCTTAAGGAGGATGAATCAACGTATATCCCTCTGGGAACATTGCACAGGCTTGAAAATCCAGGAAAAATTAATTTAGAGTTGATAGAAGTTCAGAGCGGTTCTTATCTGGGTGAAGATGATATTGTTAGGTTTGATGATGTATATGGTAGGCAGGAAGATTAAAAAAATATTTTAAGTCTAAATCAGTTTAAATAATCTCCTCTGTCCAGTTTAATCTTTTCTATTGTGACAGTGGTAAGCAGGTGGTTGAGAATCTCTTTCAGGTCAGAGTTAGAGGCGTTTGATGCATCAAATTCCTGTTTTAAACCATGTGTCTGGTTTAGCAACTGATCTAATAATCCAGATGCCTCTTTTAGGGTTTTTTCCGGATCGTTTAAAAAAGCGGCATAGGTTTCCAATAAATCCAGAGACGCTGCAACTTTTTGGGAATATTTTGCTGGATCAAAAGAAGCGGCTTCAAGCGGTATCTTAAAAGGACTTTGAATTTCAGAAAGTGTTGAAGACGGGTTTAAGATATCTGTTGGCTTGGTTTTATCAAGTTGATTTGTCAGGATTTTATCAAAAGAACCATCTTGCTGAGACGAGGAGGACTTTTGTTTAACATCCCCTTTGACTATAGTAGGTTTATCTATGTTGCTGGTTTTTGGGTTGCCTGTTTTTGAGATAAAATCATTCATAATACGGGTCTTATAAATAAGAAAGTAATGAAAAAGTATTGCAAATCAAAGAAAAATATTTCAAACTATTGCTTTGATAACTATACGTAAACTAAGATTGTAATGTCAAGATCAATTACGGAGTTGGGCCATGACTGATGAATTTTCACAAAGCATAAAAGGACAATTTTTGCTTGCTATCCCTGGATTGCCTGATCCGAATTTTGCCCAGACGGTCACTTGTATGTGTGAACATAATGATTCTGGTGCTTTAGGGTTTATTGTTAACAGATTGCATCCCCTTTTAACGGGGCCAGAATTATTTGAGGATTTAAATATTAAATGTGGTCCGAGTGTGGATACTCTTGATATCTATTTGGGAGGTCCGGTTCAGCCCAGTGGTGTCTTTGTCCTTCACGGTCCTCCGTTTGATTGGAATGAAAGCTTGAAAGTGTCAGATTGGATGGCTTTGAGTAATTCACGGGATATTTTAGAAGCGATTGCCATCCAGGAAGGTCCGGAATCTTATATGATTTTGCTCGGGTGTGCCGGTTGGGGCCCTATGCAGTTGGATAGTGAACTGAGTGATTCTGCCTGGCTTACTTCGCCCATGTCAGAGGAAATTTTGTTTTCAACTGAGACTGAACTTCGATATGACAAAGCGATGATGATGATATATTGAGTCCTTTTATCCACATGATGAAAAATAATCCAATTTTATTAGCCGCTATCGATAAAATCGCAAACGAGACTTTGGCTATTATTAAAACAGCCAAGCAGATCCCTCAAATAAATAACGGCCAATTAGACTCATATCAGCATGAGTGTGAGCAAATCCCTATCCATATCCATGATGGATGCTTAAAAATTGCCGTTGTGGGGGTTATTAAGTCCGGCAAGAGTACCTTTGTAAATTCCTTGGTTGGAAAAGAATTGGTTCAGCGCGGGGCAGGGGTTATTACCTCAATCACAACTCGAATCCGAAAAGGGAATAAAAACCGCGTCCGTTTGTTTTTTAAATCCTGGGATCAGGTTAATGCACAATTGCAAAATGCGTTGCAGCTGTTTCCTGATATAAAACCTGATATAAAATTAAGCGGTTTCAATATCGAAGGGTTTGATATCAGAAGAGAAGAAGACCTCAAGTATCTTGAACAAGTTTACGAGTCTCTTATACATGAATTCGGGCTTGCCCATGATGAGATTCTCCCTGAAACTGTTTTGATTAAAAATGCGCTCCAAGGGTTTAATCTTTGCAAAGATCAGGTCCAGGCAGATGAAAGTATCACCTGTTTTTTATCAAAACAGTTTGATCAACATAAAGCGTATACTTCAGATCCGAACAGAGCATTTTACATTAAAGATGTATGCCTGGATGTGTACGGAAAAGCCATTGATCCGAATATTGAGATTGCAGATTGTCAGGGAGCAGACTCCACAGATCCTGCACAACTGGGTCAGGTGCTAAACTATATTGAATCAGCCAACCTCATTGTTTATTGTGTCAGTTCACGCACCGGCTTAAGACAATCGGACATTATGTTTTTAAAGCGGATTAAGCACCTGGGGCGAATAGATAATATAATATTTGTGAACAATTGTGATTTGTCGGAACATGAAAGTCTTGATGATTTGATTAAAATTCAAACCAGTATTCAGGACGATCTTGGCTTTTTAAATATAGCGCCTCGTATTTTTTCATTTTCTGTGTTGTACAATTTGTTTATGAGCCAGTTTCCTAAATTGAAAAGAAAGGATCAGGCCCGGTTGGAGTTGTGGCAGACTGAAAAAAAGATGGTCCAGTATTGTGATCAGAATACCCGGGAATTTAGTGCGCTTTTTGAGCAGGTTGTCCAGAAGGATTCGTATCGATTGTTGATCTCAAATCATGTAACTCGCTTGGAGATGATAACAGCCCAACTGGATATGCAAATAAAGATTGCGCTGGATCTTTTGTCATCTGAAAAATCACGGGAAGACCGCGCAAGTCAAAAGCTTGAGCACTTGTATCAAAATGCTTCCCGTCTAAAAGCCATCGTGAGCAACTCCTTTGGTGGGGCGATGACTGATTTGGTTGATCAAGTTCAGATGAACACAAAAAAAATATTTGAGCAAGACAATCAGGCCATTTTACAGGATACTCAAAGTTTCATAAAAACAATACCCATAGACGTGGAAAAATATCGTTCAGTGGTAAAGGAATCTGGATTTAATAAAATTTTATACCTATTGTTCCAGGATTTTAAACGTGCTCTGGATATTTATGTTTTAGACTCGGTACAACCAAAGTTAAACCAATTTATTAAATCACAAGAGTCCTTAATTACAGCGTATTTTAACTCTTTGTTTGATTCTTATCAGATAGACCTTATAGAGGTTGACTCAACCTTTCAATTTGAATCAATACAAAAAAATGGGCAGCATCAGGATGTGTTTACAGATTCTATAGATATTGAGAAAATCATAAGAATTCTGGGGCTTAAATCACCAGGGACTGTTTTTAAGGCCAACTATACTCCAAAAATCAAACTAAATATTTTTACTGATTTTGGTTTCCATACGTTGTTTGATATTGTAAAAGCGGTCTTTAACAAACAAGACACTATATCCTTTACTCCTGGCTTAAATAAATCAGTTTTGAAAATAAAACAAGAAAGTAGTAAGCGTTTATACAGACAGTTTAAAACGTATCAGTCTGACGTGCAGTCTAATTATTTAACGCCCTTGATTGATGCGGCAGTGAGGGATTTTAAAGAGAAAATTAATCAGCGGTTTAATCAATACGATTCATATAAACAAGAAATGAATGGGTATCTGTTGCTGGAACAATCGCAAAAAGAAGAACAGAAAATAAAAATTTTGGCCATAAAAAAGCGAATACATAAGGTAGTAAAAGAGATCAACGCAATTGACGAAATTTTGCCAAAATAAATTGAAAGAAAAGAGTTGATTAATCCAAGATATATGATATTACGAATAACAAATTTTTGATAATTTTATTCTAAAAGGCGCTGGAAATGAAAAGATTTGGTTGTCGCAATCATCTGGCTCATTCTATGAACGAAAACGATGTATTTCTGTCTCGCCTTCATCTGTTAATTGTTGTCGTAAAAGCGTCCTTAAAAGGATATCCGGTTGGTAAATATCGCAAAAAGGCCGGTATCGAAAATGCCAATGAAGTCTACAAGCTGATATCAAAGGTTGATATATCATTCATGAATTTAGAGAGTGCTTCTCATCTGTTTAGAGAGCGGGTTAAGTTATTGACAGTTATGGTCTCTGCTATTATTGGCGAGAATTATCCTCTGGGAGTCCATAGGCGAGAAGCCATGTTAAATAATGTTGAGATAATTGAAGAATATGCGTTTCCTCATAAAAAGTTAAAATTGTTCGATAAAGTACTGAAAGTGGCCTGAACATTTTATAGGAGAATCTGACATAATTAACGATGTTAAAATACTGGTTGTTGATGACGATACTCAGATTAGAAATCTAACGGTAACGGCATTAACATATTGTGTAAATCGAAAGGTTCTCTCTTTTGAAGATCCGTTGTCTGCCTGGGATTATATCCAGAAAGGAAATGAGGTCGATATTGTTATTTCAGATGTTGACATGCCGCAGATAAATGGTTTTGAATTGATGAGCAGAGTTAAAGAAAAATATCCAGATAAAATTTTTATTATTATGTCCGGGGTTTCAGGTTACGAAGAACGGTCAAGGAGGCAAGGTGCCAGTGCTTTTCTTGCCAAGCCGTTTGAAATTAATGACTTGTTTGATATTGTTCAGTGCTTTGTTGTGGATTGACTTTAAGTCCAGTCTTCTTTTTTGATTTCTCTTTTTATTTGTTCTGATAGCTGGATCGGCTCAATATCTATATTGTTGAAAATCTTTTTTTCTAAAGCGATAGAATTTGTTTTCATTTCCCGAAAGCGTTCTTTGAATTCATTTTTAACGCCATATCTTAATTGGATATATTCCATTCTTTCTTTTAAAGAAACCACTTGGTCGTGCAAAATTCGTTTGTCTGAGTAATTGACAATCTCCTGTTCAGAGATCGGAGATTGGGTTTCATAGGAATCAAGGATAACATGTTGGCGGATAATATCCCCGACTTCCGGGTAGCCCATATCGGTCAATATAATTGCGCCGGTTTCTGAATGAATTTCGTTTGTTTCAAAACTGCGTGTCTTTGTAATGTCGTGCAAAAGGGCGGCTGACATGGCCAGATGAGTATCGATTGTAGGGCATACTTTCTTGAGTTTCAGGCTTAAGAACAGGGCAACATTAGAAACCATGATAGAGTGGTCAATGATGTGATCCATCATCTTCATGTCTTTAATAAGTTTAAAACACTCTTTTTTAGAAGGTATATTCATAAATCTGGTGTAATTTGATAAATTCATAAAATTATATTGAAGTTATACCCCTTGCTGGTATGATAGAAAAGGATTTTCTTTAAAAGGTAATAATGCAATCATCATGATAAAAAAAATAATTTCAGGTGGACAGACGGGTGCAGACCAAGCGGCACTGGATGTTGCCATTAAGTTCCACATTTCTCATGGAGGGTGGGTCCCAAAGGGTCGAAAGACAGAAGACGGCATGCTGCCATTTAAGTATCAGATGGATGAAATGGAAACCGGTGACTACAAAGAAAGAACCCACAAAAATATACTTGATTCCCACGGAACCCTTATTATCTCTTATGGGGAGCTGACAGGAGGGTCTAAGTTAACTCAAAGTTATGCCAAGGTGGTTGGCCGACCCAATTGTTATATTGATCTTGAAAAGATGGAAGCTTATGAAACGGCAATAATGGTAAGATCATTTTTACTTGAAAATCAGATTCAGGTTTTAAATGTAGCGGGCCCTCGGTTGAGTAATTTTTCAAGCATTTATATGGATGTAAAAATCATTCTTGAATCCATATTATATCTGTTGTTTTTAGAATCACACCCAGACTCATTTCTTAAAGAATATGTTCCGTCAGAACCGATTCAAGAAAGTTTCCCCATTTCCGTGGACGATGCTGTGATTTTGTTGCAAAACGATCTGTCATTAAAGACAAAATCATTTATGGCGAAATTCAAAAGCCAGGATGTTCATATGCTCTATTTTGTTATGCTCGATTATATTAGACACAGACTCGGGTTTGATACTCAAAATACAAAACTCTTAAAACAGTGCCGAAAGTTATTGGAAGATGAAACCGGAACCATTGAAGATGCAGTTATGGTTATTTTAAAACAACTAAAAACACAACTTGAAGCTGATCATCTCTTAAGGGTGGTTACGTGATACCCATTCGAGACAATCAACCGTCTAGTTGTGTACCTGTTGTTACCTATGGTTTAATGTTAGCCAATTTTTTGGTATTTGTCCTTCAGCTTCAAATGGGGCTGGATAACAGAGAGTTCTTTTATTTGTACGGGCTTGTACCGGCCAAATATACCGTTCATGAATTGTCACAGCATTTTTCTGTCGCCAATCAGATGTTTTCCATATTCTCCTATATGTTTCTGCACGGTGGATTTTTGCACTTTATTGGCAATATGTGGACCTTGTATATTTTTGGCGATAATGTTGAAGAACATTTTGGAGCAGCGAGATTCTTAGGGTTTTATTTGATCTGTGGTATTATCTCAGGGTTGTTTCATTTCTTTTTCCAGCCAACGTCCATGTTTCCGACCATTGGAGCCAGCGGTGCGATTGCCGGTGTCATGGGGGCATATTTTTTATTATATCCAAAATCCAGAATCTTAACGTTGATTCCTATTATCATTATTCCCTGGTTTGTGGAAATTCCGGCATTCATTTTTCTGGGGCTGTGGTTTCTTATTCAGTTTTTTAATGCGACTGGTAGTGGAGCCAGTTCCGGGATAGCATGGTGGGCGCATATCGGTGGGTTTGTTGCAGGGTTTATTCTGGTGAAAATGAATCAAAAGTTACCCCAGACAGGCACCCAGAAAAAAATTCGTCATTATACTGCTAAAAAGAGGACCCCAAAACTTCAGATGATTGTTGCTGCAGCGAACCCGGATAAAAATAATAGCCCGGATCTGCATGGAAATATCGATATTAGTTCTTTTGAAGCAATATCCGGGGCGAAGAAAATGGTGACCATTCCCTGGGGATTTTACAAACCCCTGTATAAAGTTAAAATCCCGCCAGGTGTTCAGCAGGGGACCCGCCTTCGACTTGTCGGAATGGGTAAGGCCAAGTCCAATGGTGTAAAAGGAGACATGTACTTAAAGGTGAATATTAAAAATGCCACTTAAAAAACGAGTCATGCAATTTTTTATCATTTTTGCAGTAGGGATGATCATTTTTCTGACGGTTCTGGCAGGCTTACCATTTATTATAGAGTCACAGCTTAAAAAAAGGTTACCAATACTTTCAAAAGATTATCCCATTAATTTTGAAATAGAAAAAGTTGGTATTTCGAATACTTATATTTCCCATATTCGGATTGCTGAAGGGGTATCTATTGATGGACTTAATATTAAATATGCGATTAAGTCTATTTTTACTCCCCAGGTTAAAAAGATTATTGTTTCTGGTTTAACCATTCATGCAAACTTGGATCAAGAAAATCAGATTCAGATTTTGGGGATAGACCGGATGGGTTTATCAACAAATAAACCGGATCAAAAACAATTGCCTTTTTTGCCATATCTGCCGGAAAAACTTGTTTTTAAAAAGGCCAGGATTATTTTAAATATAAAGGGTCAAGAATTTTTAATTCCGTTGGATGTGTTGTCCAGGATTTATACTGAAAAAGGACGGATTGATATCAAGGCTTCAGCATATCCTTTTGGAGAAAAGGTAGACTGTCTTATCGGATATGATATCAAAAAGGGTCTGGATAGGGTAAAAATTGATGGTAAATCCTTTGATATGGGCCATCTGGATCAGTTTATTTCTAAAAAGACAGATATGATTAGGCTTTTTGGACCCACAGATTTTACCCTTTCATCATCATTGCCTCAGAAAAAATGGGAGTTGACGGTTTCTCACGTTATCATTGAAAAAAGTCTTAAAGCTCAGATTAGTGGGATTAAAGCAACGATTTTAATGGATAACAGCAAGCTTGCTGTTACTGGTAATTTTGAATTTTCCCATGCCAAAACACCCAAAATATGGGTTGACTATGATGCGGATTTTGATTTGAAAGGTGCACGTTTATTCAATGTGAATCTTAAAACAGGTCAATTAAAAGATTTTTTTATTAAACAAGAATCAAATGCATTGTATCTTAGTTCACCAAAAGTCTCTTTGGCTTTTAACGGTGGGCCCGAAAAGGTGGAAGGAAAAATAAAATTTGATTGTAAAAAAGGCACCTTAACGAATGAAAAACAAAAAATTTATTTTGATAATAGTAAGTTACGCCTTGATGTATTTGCTGATTTGATAGATAAAAACAAAACAATTCAAATGGATGGAAACTTTTCGGTTCCACAGATCAAATATAAAGATCATACTTTTTTTATTCACGGTAAAATTGCTCAAACCGATACCAGAAAAATGAACATTAAAGGTGTGATTGGCTCTAAAACGATTAAACAGGCAAAACTTGAGTTTAACGTTGCGGTTGCGGCTGAAGATAAACTACAGGTGACCACGGATTTTGATACCCAAATGTTTAAATTAACCGATGCTGATATTAAAAAATGGGTTCCCCAAAAGTTCCAGTCTGGCCAGTTTGATGTAAGTGCCTTTGCCAAAGGTCGGATAGAGTGGGTGGATAACCGCCTGAAGACAGATATTCAGGTGGGTTTGAAAAATGGCAATCTTCATTTGCCTGATATGAAGATTGTGGCCAGCGGGATTAATACATCGATACAATTTAATGACTTAAGGGTCCCGGAAAGTGTTCCGGGTCAGATATTGACCATTGACTCGGTTGAAGTAAATAAGGTAAAAATTTCCGATGCAATTGTCCGGTTTTCCATTGAAGATGCAAAATCGATATTGATTGAAAATACCCGTTTTAAATGGTGCAAGGGCACCGTGACTTCAGAGGCCATACGATTCCCGCAAAGCGAAAACAACTATGCCATGTCATTGTATTGTGATCGTCTTGACCTGGTCCAGGTTTTAAAACAGATGGAAATCTCCAATGTTAAAGGGAGTGGTACTCTAAATGGCCGGATTCCAGTTGCCTATTCGGATGGAATAATTTCATTTGATAATGGGTTCTTGTTTTCTAGCCCAGGCAATAGCGGGAAAATAAAAATTGAGAATACCGAGAAATTAACCGCAGGTATTCCCATGGATGATCCGGCATTTGTACAATTGGACCTGACCCGGGAGGCATTGAAAGATTTTAATTATAAATGGGCGAATCTCTCTTTTAATACCTTTGATGGTGCGTTGTACTTGAATATATCGTTAAATGGTAAGCCTGAAAATAATTTGCCCTTTGAACCACTTGATACTGGAGGGTTTGTCCGGGTGGATGACTCAAAATTAGGATCTGAGTTAGAAGGATTGCAATTGGACGTTAATTTAAATCTTCCCTTTAATGAAGTCCTGAAATTTGGTAATAAATTAAAATCAATATTTAACTAAAAAGGAGAGGGTATGATCAGAAAAATATTTTTTATCATGTTGTGTTTTGGTTTTCTAATTATTTCTGGCTGCAATACCAGTCATGAAATAGAGGTTAAACCAATTGAGACAAGACACAAAATTGAACCGATCCATATCACCATTGATATAAATGTCAGAGTAGAAAAAGCACTGGATGACTTTTTTGATGACATAGAAGCTGAAGAAGATAAAATAGAAAAATAGGAGGAAATATGAATATGCGAAAAATATTTAAAATCCATGCATTGCTGATTATCTGCTTGATCGTATCATCACAATTTGTATTTGCTGCTGGTATTAAAGAACGGATGAAGTCGCGTCTGCCCGTGATTCATGAATTAAAAACCCAAGGAATTATCGGAGAGACAAATAATGGCTACCTGGGATTTGTCGGAGATAAAAGAGCTAGTGAGGACGTGATAACAGCGGAAAACAAAGATCGAAATGCCATTTATAAACATTTCGCAAAACAGCAAAAGACCACCGTTGATGTGGTTGAAAAGGTTCAGGGTAAACGGAAAGCTCAAAAGATGAAGCCGGGCCAATATTATCAAACGCCGGATGGTGCCTGGGTGAAAAAGTAAAAAAGAACCGTGCCAGATTATAAGACTGGATTATAGGACTGGATAGTTGGTTCGAATTATAGGTTTGGGGTGTAGGATTATTTGTATTGGTCGGTTCTTTTGGTATTGACAGGTTGAATTATAAAGTGTACTGCTTATATAATTTCAGGTCGAAGCCTGAAGCTTTAAGTCTAAGATTGTAGTTTGTAAAAAAAATATAAAATATAGATATATAAAAACCACGAAGGTCAAAATTGTTGGAAATGAATTTCCACAGATGCCTTTTGTGGTTTTTTTGTTTTTAAGGAGAGATTAAATGAAAAGTTATAAAGTGTTTTCTCTATCAGTGTTGATTTTGTTTTTTTCTTTTGGTTTGGCGTTTGCTCATTTTGGTATGGTAATACCTTCAGATAGTATGGTGATGCAGGACGATCCCAGAAAAATAGATATCCAGTTGTCATTTTCCCATCCATTTGAGATGGTGGGAATGCCGTTTGCTAACCCGAAAAAGTTTTTTGTTGTTCATGATGGGAATAAAATAGACTTAAACGCCACTCTTCAGAATATAAAAGTGATGAAAGAAGATGCATATAAGAGTATATATCGTTTTAAAAAGCCTGGCGCTTATAGTTTTGTGATGGAGCCTGTTCCATATTGGGAACCTGCTGAAAATTGCTTTATTATACATTATACTAAGACCATTGTTGCAGCATTTGGTGATGATGAAGGCTGGGACAGTGAGATTGGATTGAAAACAGAAATTGTTCCGCTGTCTAAACCTTTTGGTCTGTACGCTGGTAATGTGTTTCAAGGCGTAGTCAAGTTGGATGGAAAAGTTGTTCCGTATGCTCAAGTTGAAGTGGAATTTTTTAATCAGGATCACAAAGCCAAAGCGCCAACAGATTATATGGTTGCCCAAACGATAAAAGCAGACTCAAACGGGGTGTTCACGTATGCCGCACCGGTTGCAGGATGGTGGGGGTTTGCCGCACTTTCAACATCGAATGAAAAGATGGTATATAAAGGCAAACAAAAAGATATAGAACTGGGTGCGGTTATATGGGTTAAATTTGAAAATTGGCAGGGAAAAAAATAATATGCATATTTCAGAAGGGGTCCTTTCTGGACCGATACTGGGATTGGGTGCCGTTATAACGATTGCAGGTACCGCCATTGGTTTGAAAAAAATAGATTATGATCATATTGTCCATGTGGCCATGCTGGCCTCTGCTTTTTTTGTGGCTTCTTTAATTCATGTCCCGATAGGGCCTTCTAATGTCCATTTGATCTTGAATGGGATTGTGGGATTATTACTTGGGTTTGCAGCATTTCCGGCAATTTTGACAGCGTTGGTGCTCCAGGCTGTTTTTTTTCAATATGGTGGAATAACCGTTTTGGGTGCAAATGCAGTGGTGATGGCAGTTCCCGCAGTTCTCGTGCATTATCTGTTCTTGCCTCTGCTGGGCAAATCAGCCCGATTCACATTTCTGGCGGGGGTTTTATCCGGAGCAGGTGCTATTTTTTTATCATCAGCTTTGTTGATCGCAGCGCTTTGGTTTACCGAAGAAAATTTTTATGAAACATGTATTGCCATTGCGCTGAGCAATGTTCCCATCATGATTATCGAAGGGATTATTACGGGTTTTTGTGTGGCATTCTTTTTAAAAGTGTATCCGGAAATTCTTCCCTTAAAAGGGAATAAGAAATGAAACCCCATTATAAAAATAAGTTATGTAAAATGAAATACACTACAATAATTCTTTTGGCCTGCATTATATCGGTGATAGGTGTAAGAGATGCATTTGCCCATAAGGTGATCGTATTCGCCTGGGTTGAAGATGGGATGATTCATACCCAGAGTAGTTTTGGTTCTAACCGAAAAGCTCAAGATTGTAAGTTGACCATTGTCGATGAAGAAGGTGTTATTGTTCATCAGGGGTTGACCGATGATCAGGGTGAGTATGCATTTAAAATTCCGCCAGATATCAAATCAGATTTGGTCGTCAACCTTGTGGCCGGGACCGGGCATAAAGGGTATTGGCGACTATCTTATGATGAGTTGGTCCTGCCGACTACATCAATGAATATTGAGCAAGCCATGGACAATAAAAAACAGTTGGAACAAAGCCCTTCCGTGTTCAAAATTTTGGGAGGTGTCGGGATTATTATTTTGCTGGCCTTTGTTATGAAATTCTTAAAAAGAAAAAAGGCCGTAAATGATTGAAGAAAAATTTGTGAGTGGGCATTCTTTTGTCCATGGGTTGGATCCCAAAATAAGAATATTGTCTGCGGCATTGCTATCTGTTTGCACGGCGCTTTGTGATGATATCTATTTTGCCTGTGCGTATCTTTTGATTTCATTGGTGTTGATCGGTTTTGCCCGGTTGAATTGGATCGATGTTTTTCGACGATTAAAGCCATTGTTCGGTTTTTTATTGATGATCTGGATTATTTTGCCATTAACCTTTGATGGTGAGGTCATGTTTCAGTACCATGCAGTAAAGTTTTCTCAACCTGGTATTTTATTGTGTGGTAAAATTACGCTAAAATCCATCAGTATATTACTGATATTTACAGCTCTAATTGCCACGATGACTATTGCCTCTTTAGGTAATGGTTTGCACTTAATTCATATGCCGGATAAAATGGTCTTTTTGCTGTTGATGTCTTATCGATACATTGCTGTGATTCAAAAAGAATATAAGCGATTATTGCGGGCAGCAAAATTTAGAGGATTTCAACCGGGTACGAATTTACACTCTTATAAAACTTTTGCTTATCTTGCAGGAATGCTTTTTGTAAGGGCCTCTATTAGAGGGCAGCGGGTTCATCAGGCGATGTTGTGTCGGGGCTTTCATAAAAAATTTCATACCCTTGACGTTTATCGCCCCACTAGATTGAACTCTATTTTTTTGACGGGTGTTTTTTGTGTCGGAACAGGGCTTGTTTTGTTTGAAATATTTTTGCATTAACAATTTTTGAGCGAACCAGTTTGAAACGAACCAGTTTGAAACGAACCAGTTTGAAACGAACCAGTTTGAAAGGAACCAGTTTGAAAGGAACCAGTTTGAAACGAACCAGTTTGAAACGAACCAGTTTGAAACGAACCAGTTTGAAACGAACCGGTTTGGAGCGAATTAATTTGGAATTAAATATGAATGATAATTTAAATGTGATTAGACTGGAAGATATTTGCTATTCTTATCCAGGAACACAAAAAAAAGTTTTAGATCATTTGAATCTTGATATTAATAAGGGTGATCGAGTGGGTATGGTGGCTCCGAATGGATCGGGCAAGACAACACTATTGCACACCATTATGGGGCTATGTCAGCCAGATTCAGGAACCATTACTGTTTTTGGAAAGGTGTTAAAAGAAGAAAAGGATTTTGTTCCTATTCGATCTAAAATCGGTTTGCTATTTCAGGACTCTGATGATCAATTATTTTGTCCCACAGTGATAGATGATGTCACTTTTGGGCCTTTGAATCTCGGATTTTCCCAGGCAGATGCTGTTGATATTGCACAGATGACCCTTGAACGGTTAGATATACAGATGTTTGAACATCATATCACCCATCGGTTGTCGGGGGGGCAAAAACGATTGGTAGCCTTGGCAGCAGTGCTGGCCATGAGCCCTGATGTACTGTTATTGGATGAACCCACAGCGGGTTTGGACAATAAGGTTAAAGATAAACTTATTTATATTTTAAACCACTTGGATATTCCATATTTTGTTATTTCACATGAATTTGATTTTGTCAGTGCAGTGACAGATAGGGTGTATTCCATGGAACATGGCAGGATTTTGACCGATGATGAAATTCATATTCATCACCATGAGCATATCCATAAACATGGGAAACATCCCCATGTTCATAAGTAAAACCCACATCTTATTTTTACAAAAAAAAGGTGACTATTTGATCAGAGCGGCCAGCTCTTTTTGAATGCAAAAATAAATATCGTCGTCACTACCATAGATATCAACAACATCTTTGTGATTGATCAGCTTTTCAACGACAAATGCTGTCAGGTAAAGACTGGCAATATTGGGGTTGGAAATAAGCGTTCTAAACGGGGCGACCATGTAATCAATATCGAAATCTTCTGCCTTGCAAAGCTCATCTAAGCATCTTGCAATCTGATTTTCAACACTGGATTTTGAAACAGTCTCAACCAATCCTGATTCAATGAGTTTCATGGAAACTTTGCTGCTAAAGGTATCTACATTGTCCCGGATTGTGCTGATGGTCCGTATTCTTTCGCGTTCCTTGGATGATTCAATCTTTGAAAGAAGTTTTGCTTCTCTGTTTCCGGTATAAAATATTTTAGCCATTAAATTATCCTTAAGTTATCAAAAATCATGAAATATTAATCAGTATATATACACTGAAATTAGTATGTTTTTCAAGCTAAAAATCTACAGATCTTCAATAATCATCTGGGCGGTATTTGATTTAAATTTATTGATTTTGAGTTTAAAGGCAATTTGAGGATAATAATCCGGCAGATCATCTGGATCGGTAATATTAAAATGAAAGGCTTCAACTTTATGATTGCCCAAAGATAGCGCATCCTCAAGGATCATTTTTCTGTGGTTTGTGCCAATAATATGGGAGGATGCGACATGGATCTCGTTGCAGATGAAAACGGGCTCTGGATTTTCCATCCCAAATGGGCGTAGCCGATCTATCTCTTTTGCCAGATTGAAATTGATATCTTTAAAATTAAGAATGGCATCAATGGCCATTGTTTTTTGAAAGTCTTTTTTTGAATAAACAGTTTTCATGTGATCTGTCAGGTTCTGGCACAAGGGGGGTAAGTTGCTTTTTTTGATTGTAAGACCTGCGGCCATTGCATGCCCGCCAAATTTTACAAGAAGGGTGCTGTTCTCTTTGAGTGCCTGGTGAATATTAATCCCATTAACACTTCTGGCTGAACCAACCGCGTCTTCTCCTGAGGTGGATAATAGAAATACCGGAATATGATATTTTCGTGTTAATTTAGAGGCGGCAATCCCTAATACGCTTGGGTTCCATTGGTCATCCCATAAAAATAAAAGTTTATTATCAAGTAATGTGGGATCTTTTAATATTCTGTGCTCAATATTAAAGACAATTTCCTGTTCGATTTTCTGGCGTTTTACATTGAGTTGATCAAGGATCAGGGCAGTTTTTTCAGTCTGGACAATATCTGTATTCATCAATTGGGAGACACAAATTCGGGCATGAGAAATTCTGCCGGCGGCATTGATTCTTGGAACTATTTTAAATGAAATATCATCAGAATCTAATTGGGAAACATCCACTCTCGCACTTTGGGCAAGAGATTTTAGCCCCAGGCGTTTTCCTTGTCGGATGGTTTTGAACCCGGCAATGCAAAGCACTCTATTCTCATTGATCAGGGGAACCATGTCTCCGATGGTCCCGATGGTGAACAGGTCAAGATAGTGGGCAAGGTTGGGTTCTTTGAGCTCTTCCCAAAAATTAAACTCCCGGAAGGATTTTCTTAAGGCGATGACCAGAAAAAAAGCAACCCCCACACCAGCAAGATACTCTAACGATGCATGGCAGTCTTTTCTTTTCGGATTAACAATTGCGACAGCGTTGGGTAGTTGAGATTCAGGCTCGTGGTGGTCTGTGATAATGACATCAATGTCTTCTGTGCGGGCAAGTGCGACGGCTTCATGACTTGTGACGCCACAGTCAACGGTAAGAATAAGATCGATGTTCTGATCAATAGCTTGGTGAATGTGGTCGGTTTGAA
>JAWSVH010000171.1:0-5602 GCA_033852015.1 Desulfobacula sp. | reverse complement strand
ATGCTTTAATAAACTCTTGGGTATGTTTTTCCAGGGTCTCTATTATTTTTTTTGTTCGTTTTCCCGGTGTTTGGTTTCCAATTATTGTATTGTCAATTTGAATAACCGGGACAACACCTTTGCTTGTTCCGGTTATAAATACTTCATCTGCCGCTAATAATGTCTTCATATCCAATGCGCATTGTTTTATTGGGTACAAATCTTGTGCAAGGTTCAAGATAACCTGTCGTGTAATCCCTTTTAAAACGTTTTCTTTGGGTGTGACCAATGTGTCGCCGATAAAAGCAAATAGGTTGCTTGTGGTACATTCTAAAGCCTGGTTTTTCCTGTTCACATAAATGGCTTCTACGGCATCTTTTTTTTTGGCTTGTGACAATGCCATGGCTGCGGTTACATAGGAGATAGTTTTAGCATCAGGCAGATTTCTTTCCTGCATTAGTGTAATTACTTTTATACCCTTTTTATACCAGATATCTGGCAATTTGCTGATGTCTGTAATTAGAATAAGCAGGCGCGGTGGTCCATCAGGCGAAATAAAATCAGTGCTGGAGCCACCGGTGATAAGAATGCGGATATTTACTTCATCAATGGGTTGATTCTTTTCGATGGTTTTTAAGACAAGATCTTTTATTTCGTTCGCCGTCCATGACAAACTAAGCCCTATTTTCTTTGCTGAATTTTCCAGGCGTTGAATATGCTCATTTAAAAAAAAAGGTTTGCTATTATACGTGCGCATGATGTCACAAACGCCGTATCCTCTTAGAACGGCAAGATCATTGACCGGAAGAACAGCTTGACTTTGAGGAACAAAATGGCCATCCACATAATATGTTTTCATCAGTCTTCAATTCCTTAAGATTGAAAAAGTAAAATTTGTATAGTACAAGATGTAAGTATTTCATAAGAAAGATCAAGGGATTAAAGAATAAAATGAGCTTATATCAAGGGATAAAATATAATATTAAAGGGGTTCTTCTGGCATTTAGAACACCAAAACTTTTAATGTTGGGAATGTTACGATTTTTTGTGGTTTTGATGCTAACGCTTTTATTGTCCGGTCTGGTTTTATATTGGCATGATGATATCTTAGCTCTGATATGGACAATGCCGGACAGTGGTTTCTTGATATATTTATGGACAGTGCTTTCCTGGATATTGTCTTTCTTTCTTGTGGCGATTTCAATGGTTTTGGCTTATTTAATCGCACAAATTTTATTTTGTGTTATTATTATGGATTATATGTCGCGAATTACAGAGGTGATGGTTCTTGGAGAAAAGGCTGAGTTTGAGCCGGAATCATGGTTTGTATTTTTTATTTATTTAATAAAGCAGGAGATCCCAAGGGCAATTATACCGGTTTTGATATCTTTGCTTATTATGATTATCGGCTTGTTAACACCGGCAGGGCCTCTGATATTAATTGTTTCATCTATTGTTGCAGCCATTTTTTTGGCCTGGGATAATACGGACCTAACGCCGGCAAGGCGAATGCTTCCCTTTCGAGAGCGAATTAAATTTTTAAAAAAGAATCTTATGTTTCATATTGGTTTTGGCGTCCTTTTTCTTATCCCCTGGCTGAATATTCTATTTTTGTCTTTTGCACCTGTGGGCGCGACGCTTTATTATATTGAACATCAAAAATAATATTGGTTTGAGAGCATATTTGTATGGATGTAATTTGTAAACAATTGCCCCAAAAAATGTCCAGTGAGCAGATTGAAACTTCTTCACAGGAAGAAAAGAGGATCGTTTGTGGATATTGTAGTCACCATGTTACAGATCCTTCAAAGCAGATTGCCATTAATGATTCTTTTTATCATCTGTTTGCTAATCCACATGGCTATGTGTTTGAAATCGGATGCTTTTCTCAAGCCACGGGTTGTCAGCCGGCTTCGGGTGCCACTGATGAATTTTCATGGTTTATGGGATATTCCTGGAAAATAGGCGTGTGTCGTAATTGTACCAATCATTTGGGGTGGATTTTTTTATCTGATTCAACTCAATTTTATGGACTTATTCTTGAAAAATTAAATTTTTATTAACAATATTTATTAAAAAGCTTTTGACAATTCGTGAATATTTTATATAATTGAAGAATACTAATGTTAAGTAGGTTTTCTATAATACCTTTTCGATGCTCTTGTTTTGAATCCTCTGAATCGCTTAATTGTAAACAGAATCGTTCTTTTTTTTTTATTCTTTTTTTTAGGAGGATATAATGGCTCAGGCAAAAAGTGTTTATGTAAAACGCACACCCATGGATCGTAGATCTCCAGTGGACAGGCGCATACTCGATATGGGCCCGGGTTATCCTGGTCAGGAAAATAGACTGGGAATCAAAAATCGCAGAAGGGGCTGGGAAGATCGGTATGGCTGGGAAAGAATCAGCAGATGGAGCAGTTCACCAACGTATTCAGATTTACCATAATGGTTATATCTAAGAATTATTTATTTCATTTTTGAACCTGAAGTACAACTTACGATTTTTTTTTAAATTAAACTGATAGACGATTAAATTTTAATTTATCGCATGCTTGAAAAAATGTGAATGTATTTGTACGTCCATGGCAAGATTAGGATTGAAGAGAATCTAAGAATTTTCATTGTGTTTTTTATTTTATCTATGGTAAACCGATCAACAAGCTTTGTTCATACTAAAATCGATATTAGATAAGGAATAATATGAAAGTTCTTATAACCGGTGCAGCAGGGTTTATTGGATTTAATTTAAGTCGCCGTTTGCTCAAAGAGGGGCATGAGGTTTGCGGAATTGATAATTTAAATGATTATTACGATGTAAATCTTAAAAAGAAACGATTGTCCATTATTGAAAAAGATGCCAGGTTCAATTTTATTCTGGTTGATCTCGCTGACAGAGAAAAAATTAAAGATCTGTTCGAAACGTATCAATTTGATTATGTTGTTAACCTTGCAGCCCAGGCAGGTGTTCGATACAGTATTAAAAATCCAGCCTCTTATGTTGACAGCAATCTGGTGGGTTTTGGTAATATTCTTGAAGGTTGCCGGCATTCGGGTGTCAAACATCTGGTTTATGCGTCCAGCAGTTCGGTTTATGGGCTGAATACCCGTATGCCATTTTCTGTTCGACATAATGTGGATCACCCCATTAGTTTATATGCAGCATCTAAAAAAGCCAATGAATTGATGGCTCATACTTATAGTTATTTGTATAATCTTCCAACAACAGGCCTAAGATTTTTTACAGTTTATGGCCCTTGGGGAAGACCGGATATGGCGCTTTTCCTTTTTACGAAGGCCATTTTGAATGATGAGCCGATAAAGGTGTTTAATAATGGTGATATGCAGCGGGATTTTACATATATTGATGATATTGTAGAAGGAGTTGTCAGGGTAATGAGTAATGTGCCCCAAGCAGACCCGGACTGGACTTCACAGGCGCCAAATCCGTCCAGCAGTTGTGTGCCATATAAATTGTATAATATTGGGAATAATAACCCTGTGCCTCTGATGGAGTTTGTTGAAGCCATTGAAAATGCCATCGGAAAAAAAGCCATTAAAGAATATTTACCACTTCAGGCTGGAGATGTCCCTGCGACCTACGCTGATGTGAGTGATTTGATAAAAGATACCGGTTTTAAACCGTCCACCTCGGTGGAAGAGGGAATAAACAATTTTGTTAAATGGTATAAAGAATATTATATGTAATTGTATTGGAGATATGCTGGAATGGATAATGATATAAAAATAGCAGTAATTGGTCTTGGATATGTTGGCTTGCCCTTGGCAGTACATTTTGGAACAAAATTTCATACCATTGGCCTTGATCTAAAAGAAAGCATTATTGAAAATTGTAAAAAATTTGATGATCCAACAGGTGAAGTTTCAAAAGAGGAATTTGAAAAAGCCACTTCTTTTTTCCCGACATCTGATCCTGCTCAAATATCAGATGCAGACTATATTATTGTCGCCGTACCCACCCCTATTGATAAAGCCAGGCGCCCGGATTTGAAATATATGGAAAGCTCGTCTGTAGCTGCTGGAAAATATATGAAAAAAGGAGCCGTTGTTATTTTCGAGTCCACAGTTTACCCTGGGGTGACCGAAGATGTCTGCGTCCCTATTTTAGAAAAAGAATCCGGATATAAATGGAAAGAAGATTTTCATGTGGGATATTCTCCGGAACGTATTAATCCGGGGGATAAGGAACATACCTTACCTAAAATTGTTAAAGTAGTTTCCGGAGATGATGAGGCGACCTGTGATAAAGTTGCAAAACTTTATGAATCCATTATTGTAGCAGGGGTTCACAGAACGAAGACCATTAAAGAAGCTGAAGCTGCCAAGGTCATTGAAAACACCCAGAGGGATTTGAATATTGCCTTGATGAATGAATTGGCGCTTATCTTTGATAAATTGGGCATTGACACAAAAAATGTTCTTGAAGCAGCCGGGTCAAAATGGAACTTCTTGCCTTTTAAGCCAGGGCTTGTCGGAGGACATTGTATTGGGGTTGATCCCTATTATTTAACGTTCAAAGCAGAATCAGAAGGGTATAATCCCCAGATCATTCTGTCCGGGCGACGAATTAATGATAATATGGGGCGGTTTGTGGTCGAAAAGACGGTTAAGATGATGATCAACCAGGGCCTTGCTATTAAAGATGCAAAGGTTGGAGTGTTGGGATTGACCTTTAAGGAAGATTGCCCGGATCTTAGAAATACAAGGGTGATTGATATTATTGATGAACTTAATTCTTATGGAACAAATGTTCTGGTTCATGAGGCCATTTCTAATCCCAAAGAAGCTAAGGAATATTATGGCATAGATCTTTGCCACTGGGATGACCTTAAAGATCTTTCTGCGCTCATTTTTGCAGTTCCTCATAAAGAATATTTAGAAAAAGATCTTACAGCATTTAAAGATATGTTGTTGCCTGAGGGCTGTTTGATTGATGTTAAATCAGTGCTTGATCCTGATCAGGCTAAAGAATTAAATATAAATTTTTGGCGGTTGTAAGAATAAACAGGCCTTTTTTATTTAAGTGCTCTTGAAACAATTTCATATACATTTTTAGAAAGAGTTTGAATGTTAAGTATCCGTTCAAGCTCTTTTTTCATTAAAGCTCTTCTATGGTCATCATATCTTTTCCAGTGATTGAAACATGCAGATAATCTTGCTGCTACCTGATGGTTAATGGCGTCTAATGAGATAATCTGATCTGATATAAAACGATATCCTTTTCCCTCTTTTTGGTGAAAATTGAAAGGGTTTTGCATGGCGAACATATAAATAAGAGATCTGACTTTGTTTGGATTTTTTATTGAAAAATCTGGGTGTTTGGCAAGCGTTTTTACAATTTTTTGAGTATCAACAAGCGTTGAGCCTGCCTGAACTGCAAACCACTTATCCAATACCAGTTTGTCATGTTCCCATTTAGAATAAAAGAGCTCAACTGCTTTGTTTTTTATTTCTGTGTCTATATTTGATAGAATTTTGAATGCAGCCAGTTCATCCGTCATATTTTTTGCAGACTTAAAATGATCCAGGACCAATTGAGTTGTGGATGTTTGTTTTAAGCTGCCAAGATAAGATAAGGACAGATTTTTTAAACTTCGGTCCG
>JAWSVH010000026.1:0-3944 GCA_033852015.1 Desulfobacula sp. | reverse complement strand
TGTAGCGAATGTGGTGTGTGTGTTTCTATCTGTCCATACTCTGCACCTCGTTTGGCCGATGAAGGCCGATTTAAAGGAAAAGCTGAAGTCAATGCCGTCCTATGTAAAGGTTGTGGGCTGTGTGTAGCTTCCTGCCGTTCAGGGGCCTTGCATCTTAGAGGCTTTGATACAAACCAGATTTTTTCACAGATCTTTGCATTAGGTGAAGTTGTTTAAAGGAGAAAATTATAATGGAGCAAAAAGATACTAAAATAGTTAGCTTTCTATGCAACTGGTGCAGCTATGGTGCAGCAGATCTTGCAGGAGTGAGCAGACTTGAATATCCCGCTGATGTTCGAGTAATTAGAATTCCCTGCACAGGCAGAATGAGTCCCAAATTCATTCTTTCTGCATTCAGAGAAGGGGCCGATGCAGTTTGGGTGTCCGGCTGACATCCTGGTGAATGTCATTACCTGGATGGTAATTATTACGCACGAAGAAAATTTGCACTCATGGGAAATCTTCTAGAGCATATGGGAGTTGAACGTGACCGGGTACATTTTTCCTGGATCTCATCAGCAGAAGCAACTAAATTTGTAGATGTTGTTAAAGATATTACTGCAAAAGTACGGGCAATCGGGCCAAATACAAAACTTGTAAAGGACTATAGTTAATAAAAGGTAAGTTTATGAATACCTGTATAGATAAAATAAGGGAAATTGCTTCAAGACTTCTGGAAAATAAAGAAGTCGAAAAAGTGATCGGTTTTACAAACGGAACCATTCCCATGGCAACCAGTCCTATAGTCATTAATTCTGAACAAGATGTATCAAAACTTGTTTTTAATTCAAGCTGCGGACTGAACCTTGCCAATTATATAAGAAATCAAAAAGGAAAAATCGCTGTCATAGCCAAAGGCTGCGATTCAAGAAATATAATCACACATATTGTTGAGAATCAGGCACAACGCGATCAAATTCACATTATCGGCGTTCCCTGCAACGGTATGATTAACAAAAAGAAGATCCAAGCCCTGTTCGATGATGACATTATTGAATTCATTGAAGATGGTGATACCTTAAAGGTAAAATCTTCAACCAAAGAAGAGACATTGAATAAAACAGATTATCTTCGTGATAATTGCAGCCTTTGTCTGCATAAAAATCCGATTATTTATGATGATCTTGCCGGTGATCTTGTTGACGAACAAACACTTGATAATGCGTATCCTGATGTGGATAAAATCGAAGCTTTGGATTCCAATGAGAAATGGCAGCATTTTCAAGAACTCACTCAAAGTTGTATCCGGTGTTACGCTTGTAAGAATGCTTGCCCAATCTGCTATTGTCCCACCTGCTTTGTAGACGAAACAAGTCCTCAATGGGTGGGTAAAGGCCAGGAAAAAACAGATGTGGATACCTTCCATTTTCTAAGAGCATTCCATTGTGCCGGAAGATGTACCGACTGTGGCGCATGTGTTGAAGCCTGCCCCATGGATATAAATGTCAGGGACTTTACAAGAAAGTTAAATAAAGATTCCTTTGAAATGTTTGGCTGGGAAGCAGGCCTTGATATTACTAAACGGCCGCCACTGGATGCTTATAGCCCAGATGATCCCAACGATTTTATCAAGTAAAGAAAAAAGGTATAAAATGAAATTTATAACAATTGATAAAAAAGACTGGGCCAAAGGCATTGAAAAATCGAGGGAAACCTATCGACTTTTTGGTCCTGTTAAAGAAAAAAATGGCTTTCTTATCAAAAGCCTTGATAATGACACTCTTCCGGATATGGAGTATACTGATTCCGTTATGTCGGCAAAATCAGTCATGTTCCCACAATCGGAAAAAATGCTTAATGCCTCCCTTGATGAATCACAAGAAGGCCACCATATTATGAATCGGGTGGACAGTGATTATTCTCCACAAGCAGTCCTCGGCATTCGCCCGTTTGATGCAAAAGCGGTTCAACTGGTAAAGCTCAATTTTGATACCAAAGATTATCGCGATCCATACTGGTGTGACGCTTATGAAGCCACCACTTTTATTGGTCTGGGTATCAACAAACCTGGGTTTTATGATTTTTCAACCACTGCAGGATCTGGACCATTTGAAGAAGACGGCCTTGATGTTCTGCTGGCCGATATGGATGACAAGTATCTTGCAAAAATCCTCACTGACAAAGGTCAGGCATACGTTGATGCATGTGGATTTAAAACAGGTGCAGATGAAAAAGAAAGTCAGATACTTTTAGATGTATTGAAAAAAGAAGCTGAAAATAATATCGCCTCTCAAATCAATACGGATCAGCTTAAGGATAAAGCTATTCTTGATCTTCATGACGCACCCTTCTGGGATGATGTTGCTTTTTCATGTATCAACTGCGGAACATGTACTTACGTTTGTCCTACCTGCTGGTGCTTTGATATTCAGGATGAAACCAAACGCAAGTCTACAACCCGTTTTAGAAACTGGGACACCTGTATGTCTTCTTTGTTTACCCTACATACTACAGGGCATAATCCAAGAGACAGCAAAACTCAAAGAGTCAAACAAAGATTTATGCACAAACTTAAATACTTTGTAGACAAATATGACCAGGGAACCATGTGTGTCGGATGTGGCAGATGCGTAAAAAGCTGTCCGGTTAACATCGACATTCGTGAAGTATGCAATACAATGAACGCGTACGAGAAACAAGAATAGCGAACAAAGGAGGAAACATGGAAAACCCCTATATGCCGTATCCAGTTCGCATTGATGATATAGAAATTGCAACTGAAGATAAATCCCTGAAAACATTTAAATTTGTTTTTTTGAACAAAGAAGATGAAGAAAAATTTTCATACGAGGCAGGACAATTTGCAGAACTGTCCATCCCCGGTGTCGGTGAAATTCCCATTGGAATTGCATCTTCTCCCATCGAAAAGGGCTTTGTTAAATTTACTGTCTTTCGGGCTGGTGTTGTTACTTCCCATCTTCATAACATGAAGGTTGGAGATATCATGGGAATCAGAGGACCTTTGGGCAACTGGTATCCATGGGATAAACTGGAAAATAAAAATGTAGTTATCATTGGCGGTGGTTTTGCCTTCACTACATTAAGATCTTCCATTATATACATGCTGGACCCTGCAAACAGAAGCAGATTTAAAAATATAGATGTAGTATATGGTGCCAGATCACCGGGTATGCTTCTTTACCCAGAAGAATTGTTTGAATGGGAAGCGCGTGATGATATCAACATGCATATTACCGTTGATGGTACGGATGATCCGGATTGGAAATATCATACCGGATTTGTACCGCAAATTGTTGAACAAAACGCACCCAAAGCAGATAAAGATACCTATGCAATCATCTGTGGACCACCAATCATGATCAAATTTACCATGCCGGCATTGGTGCAACTGGGTTACAAAGAAAACCAGATTATCATGTCACTGGAAAATAAGATGAAATGTGGTATTGGGATGTGCGGACGGTGTAATATCGGTAAAGAGCTTGTTTGTAAAGACGGACCCGTATTTACGCTTGAGGAGCTCAACCTGACACCTAAAGAATATTAATTGAACTCTAATTTTTATTGACAAGTAAGTAGTGCTTAAGATATGTTTAGTTGTTAATAATTGAAGCTAAGACAGAATGTCTTAAAAAGAATAAAAAAATAACTTTTTTGGAGGAAATTTTAAATGGCAACAATCGATTTTAATGGTAATGCTTTCGAAATAGATGAAGATGGATTCCTTCTTGACTATAATACATACAATGAAGCATGGGTTGATTATGTAAAAGGCCAGGAAGGTATTGAAGAGCTTACAGACGAACATTGGACACTTATTAAAGTTCTTCAAGACTATTACGAAAAAAATGGTATTGCTCCAATGGTTCGTGTTCTTTCTAAACTGACTAAATTCAAACTTAAACACATTTACGAATTGTTTCCTTCAGGTCCTGGAAAAGGCG
>JAWSVH010000170.1:0-2462 GCA_033852015.1 Desulfobacula sp. | reverse complement strand
ACTTCTAACCATCCGGTTTTGGAACAAATCCGACATCCTTGTCCCTTGCACATAACACAACGGATATCTACTTCAGCACTGGGTTCTGTAAACGGGAAAAAGCTAGGCCTAAACCTCAAAGAGGTTTGCTTATCAAAAAATTGATGGACAAACGTGGTCAATATCCCTTTTAAATCACCAAAGGAGATATTTTTATCCACCATCAAGCCTTCGACCTGATGAAACATCGGCGTATGCGTAATATCAGAATCACACCGAAAGACCTTACCCGGAGAAATAATTCTTACCGGTGGCTCGGTTTTTTCCATAGCACGGGGCTGTGAAGGAGAGGTGTGTGTTCTTAAAACTATATTTTCAGACACATAAAATGTGTCCTGCATATCTCTTGCCGGATGGTATTTGGGGATATTCAAGGCTTCGAAATTATAATAATCGGTCTCCACCTCAGGACTTTCAGCAATATCAAAACCCAGCCGCAAAAAGATGTCACTAATCTCTTTTCCCACCTGGGTCACCGGATGCAAAGAACCCTGACGAACCGAACGGCCCGGAAGGGTCACATCAATACCAGCCACATCCTTATCAGAGGATAAATCAAGCATGGCAATTTTACTATCAATTGCCGCCTTAATTTTACCCTTTAATATATTTGCTTTTTTGCCTTCACTGGGTCTATCTTCTTTGGGAAGTGAAGAAATATCCCGCAAAGCACTTGTAAGCAATCCTTTCCGGCCAAGATATTCAACCGAAAGCTGCTCAAGACCACCCGAACCTGTTACCTGATCAATTTTCTCAAAAGCCTCTTTTTCGATCTCATCAATGCGACTCATACCGTTTTGCAAAACTCCCTCGCAAATTATCTAAATCTAATTTAGCCGGAGTTTAATTCAACCGGGCACTGGCCTGTGAAGCCAATTGTGAAAAAGCTGCAGGGTCAGAAACAGCCAGGTCTGCCAATACTTTTCGGTCCAACTCGCAACCCGCTAATTTAAGACCATTCATAAACTTGCTATAAGACAGGTCATTCATTCTAGCACCGGCATTAATCCGAACGATCCAAAGTTTTCTGAAATCTCTTTTCCGAACTCTTCTATCTCTATAGGCATACATCAATGCTTTATCAACTGCATCCGCAGCTGTACGGTATAATTTACTTCTTCCGCCCCTGAACCCTTTTGCAAGCTTGAGTACTTTATTTCTACGTCTTCTTGCCTTAAACCCTCTTTTGACTCTCATTTTGCCGAACTCCTAAATTCTTTTTTAAAAAAAGATATGTTTTAAATCAGATATCTCAAATTAACCGTTCACCCGTTTTAGCCATTGGGCAACAGGCGTTTGACTTCTTTTAGATTAGATTTATCAACCATCTGATCTAACCGCAAAGATCGTTTCCTTTTGGTGCTTTTTTTTGTCAGGATATGACTGCTATGGGATTTTCTGAATTTATATTTCCCTGACCCGGTTTTTTTAAATCGTTTTGCAGCCGCTCTGCAAGTTTTAATCTTAGGCATTTTTTCTTCTCCTGTGTTCCAATTTTCTAAAAAAAGAGATGGTGATATACAGTTTCAAAAGCACAATATATCACCATACATTTACTATATATTATATGCAGGTTTTACGCTAAAAAAATAGACTATTTAGGACCCAAAAGCATTGTTATCACACGACCTTCAAACTTTGGAGGCTGTTCTACCTGGGAAAATTCCTCAGTCAGAACTATCATTTTTTCCAAAATAATACCTGCCTGTTCTCTAAGCATAAACTCCCGCCCCCTGAAAACCATTGTCACCTTAACCTTATCATTTTTACTGATAAATTTTTCAATATGCTTGGCTTTGGTCTCAAGGTCATGATCATTTGTTTTTGGACGGACCTTTATTTCCTTAATCTGTGTGCTTCTTTGCTTACGCTTAGCCTCCTGCTTCTTTTTAGTCTGCTCGTACTTATATTTTCCAAAGTCCATTATTTTGCAGACAGGGGGCTTGGCCTCTGGTGACACTTCCACCAAATCCAGTGATTCCTCACCCGAAATCCTCAAGGCCTCTTCGATAGGCACAATTCCAATCTGTTCCCCATCAGATCCGATCACACGAACCTGGCTGGCTCGAATTCCCTTATTCACATTTGTCTGGTCCTGTCTTCCTCGCTTAGCTATCCCGCACCTCCTGCAGCCACATGATTCTATTTTTATCCATTATAGACAAAGCATAACCTTGCGATTATAATGATCCGAACACAAAAATGCAAGTATTATTTACTTTTACACCATACCTTATTTCTGTCCAAGAGTATAAACCTCTAAATAACTATTTTTCCAGTATTGATTTGCTTCTTTATTAAAAAAATCATAGAAAAAATCAAGGCTTTTTTGACACAATATGCCGGGAACAATGTCAATCCCACTTTTTGCGTACAATGGGGTCAATTGTTCCAAATCACAGGAAGTTGCCCCTCCCATAGGG
>JAWSVH010000169.1:0-15474 GCA_033852015.1 Desulfobacula sp. | reverse complement strand
GCCCATGGACCGATATTGGAACTGCCCTCTAACACAACACGCGTAATCCTAATTCTATAGGTTATATCCCGATCTTTGGACAATTTAACTTTCACGCGCGTTCGGTAATCACTATCCTGGCGGAAAGTAACGGTTTGAATCAGCGGTTTTCCAAGGGTTGGGATGGCCACCTCCACCACTTTAGAATATAAATTCTCATCCAAATTCTCAAGGAAGTCAAAACAGAAGATTTCAATGCCTGTATATCCCCGGACCATATTGCCCCCCAGGTCTGTTTTGGAAAAAAGCGACGGATGGGATTCCATATCAAGCAACACTGGCAGTGTTGAACTAAAAACAACCAAAGCATCTTCCCACTGGCCATCCTTATTTTTTTTAACACCAATAAGCGTTTCTGCCATTTCAATGCTGACCTGTGTCTGACCGGCCTCTGCTGCATTCCACAGGACCTGGCTTGTGACATCATCCAGAGGCAGGCGAATCCTTTTGCCTGACCAACGGCTGGTCTGGGACCATTTTAAATCGGTATCTGCAAAAAGCAATTTTCCTGCTGTACCGGACACCGGCATACTTCTAAGCTTGGGATATCTAACCTTATCTATTTTAACAATCGCTTTTTTAATCTTTTTGACCTGCTGCTTTCCGCGATCTCTAAGAATACCAATATTTAAAAGCCCTTTTACCCAGAATTTTCCGGAATCCCCGGTACCTTTTCGGCCCAGATAACGATAGATTTCAAGGGAAGCATCCGGCAGGCTCTGGGATCTTTTAGCCAGAACCGGCCGGGACGGTGTAATGTAATAGATATCATTTTTTTTATGATCTTTATAAAGCCTTACGTCTTCAATATCATAATAGTTTCCCAAGTCTGGCTTGGCAAAAACATTGCCCGCAAACAACATGATTGCAATAAAGAGAATAAATCGCTTCATTCATTTTCCTCGTCACCACCATTTTCTCCAAGAATCGGTTCAATATGACTTGTCCCAAAAAACTGACTGACGGTCCGGCTATCTTTCCAGTTATGTTCAGACAAAGAATTTCCATCTGCTGTTATTAATTTTAGTCGATACCGGTACAAAAGGGGTTCCGCCCCTTTTCCTTCGGGCTGATAAATTACCAGATTCTTATTAATATTACCGTCCTGGGTCAATTCAATTTCCTGGGTGGCAACATTACCTGGGTCTGCATTAAAATATGGAGACTGGACCTGGACAATAATTTTATAAATCTCAAAATCAGAAAATACCGCCGGGATTGCTTCAAACTTGATAGCAGTAGATGGTGCGGTTGCAACACCTTTTCTCACTTGTTTATCCACCTTTTTTATGCAGTCTTGACACGTTGAATCAAGGCGTGTCCCCAACCATGCCAGCATAACATTGCTTCCCAATACCTTCTTTATTGCTGGAAGTTTGAAGGTTTTATTCTTACCCGGCAAAATGGTTGAAGGTTTAAGGTTTTTTGAGATTCTTTCCAATTGGCCCTTACTGACCTTGTAGCAATTAATTGAATCTATTTTTACAGGGAAACGGGTGATATTTCTAAGAACACCCACCGGTTTATTATCCACCCACTGGGTAAAACCATCCACCCTGTTACCCACAAACTCCAAATATTTCAGTTGCATTGGGATCGGGACAAAATCTTCTCCAACCTTCACATTCAAGCTTCCAAAAAGGCCTTCTCTTGCAATTTGAGCGAGCACCTCTTCCGTTTCATCCTGATTAAGGGATAAAACCAGTCGAAAAGATTGTTTAAGGTGAGAAGGCATGGTCACACTAATTCTTTCTGGTGGCAAAGATAATCCTGCTGCTATTGCCTGAACATCTGCCGTTGCCCCAATACCGGAAATCGATTTAAGGGTGAGCTTATCCGCAGGCTTAAGATCAAACGCCTGTTTTAAAATATTTTTAAGTAAAAGGATATCTCCGGTATGATGCGGTGCGGCAAGTTGTGCTGTCAGCATCACAGAAGGTTTATCTTCGTCTTTGAGATGATTGTACTGAACATTAAGCCCATATCCTGTGGTTTCATCATGAACAAGCAAAAATTCTCTTGGCAGATAATAGAAAACATTTCCGGCTGTTTTATCCTGAAAGATCAGATGTGGATCCCAACCACAGCTAACGGCCAAATCTTCAAGAAGATCAGTATCATCAATCATATCTGCAAGATCAATAGCGGCCTTTGGGTCTGGCCCTGTTGCTTTAACAGGTTTTGCGGGCACAATGGGACGCAAAAAAGCTTTCAACTTAATTGGTTTTTTTATCATCACCGCTGTGACCGGTTTAAACTGTTTCATCTGTAGCGTGCTATTCTTTACTCTTGTCGTTCGAAATGTTGTATTGGTTTCTGCACCAACGGCCGGAGAAACCAGCAGAACAACCAAAGACAAAAAACCAAAAAAAATATACTTCATAGAGAACCTCAGGATAAATAAATTACGTTTTATTTGCTCAATCGCGGTTTAACCCAGACGGTCCAATCCTGATCGAAGGTATTGCCCGACCGAACCCGAAGAACAAGTTGAACTTTCTTACCAGACCATCTTGAAAGATCTGCATCTATACTCGTATATTTTTTAGCTGCGACTCGAGCGCTTGCAACTCTTTGATACTTATTATTTTCTTTTATATATAGTTGAAAGATTGCACCATCACTTTTGTTGGCACCTTTTAAAAACCCAACAACAGATTTAAAATGCAAATTATTCCCCAAGATCATATGCGGATATTGTCCCTCAATCCATCCTTTGTTTTTCCATTCCGGATGGGTCTGAAGCATCTGAATAGCATTATTTCCAGAATTAAGGACGCCTTTAGGCAAGCATCTGACATATCCTTTTTTATGCGTAATTGAACCGGGAAAGGAAAGCGAACCCGCTGCACTTCTCCATTTTGCTGATTTTGCATTTTTATAAAAATCATATTGCTGTACCGAATACTTATTTTGAATAACAGGTCGTGCCAAAACCGGTGGACTCATCGACGTTGATGGAGATGTCTGATGTACAGCCGGAGAAGAAGGCTGTGTCGGACTCTGGTTGGTATTCTTCTGGGGTATTTGTGCTGTTCCAACCGGGTTATAGGGCTTAAGTATGGTTCCGGGCTTTACAAATACCGACGGTGCCCGTTTGTTGTCTGTTGCAGTATTATCATCTTCCAGCTCGATGCCGTCAAGCTCGATACCGTCATTGTCTGCAACCATGGTTTCTTCATCGGGCTCATCACTGTCTGTCCACACCTTGGAGATGTCATAGACGATTTCACCAAAAGGCCTGTCGGGATTTGATTTCCGAACAAGAAAAAGCCGAATCTGATCGGATTGTACATCAGAGGAACTCACTCCCCAGCCATCATCTTCTTTTTGAGTCCGTCCGATCAAGAGCCTTGCTTTCCCGTGACTGCCGCTGACAGAACTCAGCGTGTTACTAAATCCCTCAAGCTTATTACCAAATTGACGAACCTCTCCTTGAACATACACATTATCGCTGCGTTTAACATTATCGTAAGAGACCTCAAGAACAATTTTGTTTCCCCGTCGTTCAATCAATTGCACATTACCCAAACGACCTTTATAATTTCCGATAAACTCATCAATCCCTTCTTGAAGGATAGACATAAGACCTTCCATTAATGGATTAGAAGACCCCGAATTGGAGTTGGTATTTTCCTGGGCTATCGTTATCGGTGCGATTGAAAAACAACACACCACCACCCAAAAAATAGAAAACAATCTATTAAATTTCATGAATATCTCTCCTTTTACTTAAAATATCAGGTGCGATTAATATTAATATATTTACGATCTTTTGAATAAGACCCGATTACTATATAAAGGGAAATATTGACTGTCAACATTAAGTGTACAATTTCAAAAGCCTTAACATTCCATAAAAAAAGAATGAAGCCAATTTCATACAGACGGTCTCTTTTTTAAAAATCTCACATACCAAAAACAGATAAAAACACCCAAAAATGAACAATTCTTAAGAAAATTCATCCATGGTCACAGATATTTATACTTGTTTATTTGTTACCCATCTCTTCATTCATAAAAAACACTTATTTACCAGTAAATCCCAAAATAATCCGTACGAATTTTCGTCTATCACCTGGCAAAATATAGGTGTATGAAATTTCATTCATAGCTCTTAACCCCCTGTTGATAGGTCTTTTAAGTAATGTAAAATATATGAGTGTATGAAATTTCATTCATAGCACCAGCCTAATTCAAGGGGTGTTTTTGAAATATACTGTAATTCCAATGCGTTACAAAAGGCTAAGCCCGTGGCACGGATTTTGTTATGAAAGAAGACAAATGCTACTTATAAAAAAATATAATTCAAACAAATACAACAAGAAAAATCCATGTTGTGCTCCTTCAGCAAGTTCCAAAACGACATGTCAAATTAAAAGTAAAAACATGATTTATGGAGACCGTATGAACAAACTTTATTTTCAACTTATTATTATGATTTTTTCTGTACTGCTTGCTTCCGCTTCTTTTGCAGCTGAGCTTCGCTGGGGCGCTGTAGAGAACACGGCAACGTGTACCATAGCAGGATATAACATATACTATGGAACCGATTCTGAGAATCTTAATCAAGTTGAAGATGCCGGGAACAACACTTCTTATAATTTAGATCAGCTAACTCTTCTACCGGCAAAAACAACATTCTATTTTGCAGTCAGTGCCTATTCAACAGACAACGAAGAAGGACCTTTATCCTCTCCGGTTCCTTTTATGGACAGCCCAAATATTGTTGGAAACCCTTCTGTAAATCATACAAACGACACCATCGAAATCACTTTTAATGAAAATGATATGCAAAATGCCAGCACCAAAACCAATTATGATTTCAGCCCCACCGTCCAATTTAATACAAACTCGATTCTTCGAATAAACAAAACCTACCGGTTGTATATGGATTACATCCCCGAGCACACGATCATCACCATGACACTCAGCAATATAACAGACAATAAAGGTCTTGGACTGATTTCCAACTCCGTTACCATAAATGATGATGACAATGACAACATCGCAGATGACTGGGAAGCTGATTACGGAATTGATTCTCCTTTTCTAGATGCTGATGACGATGGTCTAAGTAACATCCAGGAATATACCGCAGGAACCAGCCCCAATTTAGCAGATAGTGATGAAGACGGCATGGATGACAACTGGGAAGTACAAAACGGCCTGAATCCCTTAGTAGATGATGCTAATGAAGACGCAGACAATGATGGCATCAGTAATTTTGATGAATATAATGGTGTCACCAGCACATCAAACAGCGGACCAAACAAACCAATACTCAGTCTACCAGCCAATTCATCAACAAATATTGGACTCACACCTGAACTGAAAACAAACGCCTATGTTGACAGCGAAAATAATGCCCATGCAAAAACACAATGGCAAATCAGTACAGGTTCAAATTTTGAAGAAACTGAGTATTTTGTTTTTGAAATAGAATCTTACGAAAACCTTACTGAGCTAACAGTCCCAGAATTCATACTCAATCCCAATCAAACCTATTATTGGAGAGTGAAGTTTTTTGATATTCCGGGTGGCAGCTCAGCCTGGTCAAATCCATTTACTTTAACAACTGTCGCTACAAACACTGAAGATCCTGATGAAGATGGCGTACCTAATATCCAGCAAGTCACCGATGGCGTTATTGATCTGAATAATGACGGCACCCTGGATGTCTCTTCAAATACCTATAAGATGGTAAACTATGAGAGCAAGTCTTTGAGCATGGAAGCATCGAATAATGTTGCTGCAATTGATTGTTTAAAAACCATTAATCCTGATGAAATTACAGATAGTGTTGGCAAACCAGCCAACCTACCCGTTGGACTTCTCCAGTTCAAGATAAGCGTAAATAATTATGGGGATACTGCTGAAATAAAGATTTATTTTTCAGAATCTGTGGGTAACCAATGGTATAAATATGACCTGACAAATGGGTGGACAGAATATTCTGCCGATTATCCGGCAAACGTTCAGTTCGGCCTTGATGGAAAGTCAGTAACATTGCGACTGGTTGATGGTGGAGCAGGAGACAGTGATGGTGTTGCCAATGGAATAATTGTAGATCCATCAGGTCCTGGATTATTTGCAGCAGCTGCTCCTTCCGGTGGTGCTCCCGCAGGCGACAGTGGCGGAGGGGGTTGTTTTATTGCCACCACAGCATTTGATTCCAGCATAAAAAGTCCTGTACAGATATTAAAAGACATCACTAAATTTGTCCATGCCTCACCGTTTGTACAAAGCATCATTATCTTTTTAATCATCGGCATGGCAGCCATAGTAATCACCCGAATAAGACAAAATCTGATCAAGGGCAAAAGACCTCAGAATTTCTGGGCCGCATAGAAAAGAAACCGCTTATTACTGAGATGAGAAATAGATATCTCCATAATAAGCGGTTACTTTATTTTGAGTATTGTCTGTGTCACTCATTAATACCACGGCGTCGATAAATTGAATTTGCTCTCCAAACGCCGCTTTAAAATCATCACGAATATTCCTTTTTTCCGTATGCCAGACTGCCGATGGTGTTTCTGAAGAACGCAGGGCAATCATAGCAGCATTCTTTTTTGCAAACGCATTGGGCCAGGCATCTCCTTTAAGTGAGTGCTTGGCCCAAACATAATTTAACGCTTTGGTATTCCATATGGCAAAACCACCAGAGACCACAACATAAATTCTTGCTGCGTAATCATCTCCTGTTTTTTGTTTTTCATCAAAAACACCTGCCAACTCATTTTCAATCCGCCACCGCCAGTTTAAAAAAGGCGTCCTATCAAGATCCACACGAATTTTCTTAATTAAGCCAGAGGCCGCTTGTTCACTAACAGCCTTTAACACAAACTCTTCTTCCAGGGGTATGATTGAATACACCGTCTGATCAACAAATTTTTTGGGCTGCCAATCCGCCAGTTTTTGTTGAGAAAACTGCCCTACAAAAATAGTGTTTGATTCTCCAGCATGGCCTTCATGAATACAAAAAAGAAACAGTACAAGCACAAATTTTCCCCAGAACATATAATTTTTTATTTTCATGAATCCTCCTTTTAAAAAAAACACCTATATATGACTTGCTACCCCAAATTTTACTCTTATATTTTAAAGTAATTTTATGTATGGTATTAAATCAATAACAAATAATCATGGAGTCATATTATGAGAATAGCGTTTCCTATTAAAGAAAGCAATGGGCTGGACAGTGCCATTGATGAGCACTTTGGTACTGCAAAAAACTTTTTAATTGTGGACACCAAAACGCATGGTTTTGAAATAAAGAACAACCAAAAACTTTTAGAAGATGCCGTAAAATGCAAAACCGGTGTATTTGAAAAAAACGAAAAAATAGATGCCGTAATTACCAAATGCATGGGAGATGGATCACAAAGAAATCTTACCGCAGAAAAAATCCAAATTTTTCAAGCCCAAAAAGAGAGTGTAAATGAAAACTTAGAATTATTTGAAGAAAACAAGCTCAAGCTGTTTCATATATTTGACATCTGTCAAAACAAGAAAAACAAAAAAGAAGGCGGCTGCGGACATCATCACTAATAACAACTGAAAACAAAGTAAGAGACGTATTGAATTGAAATCCCTTCTAAGTATAATGGCCAAATTCTTGTATACCCTTATGGGTTGGACCTATGATGGACTGCCGGAATACTGGACCAAAAAAAGTGTTGTGATTGGTTTTCCACACACAACAAACCTGGACACGGTTCGAGCATTAACCTATATCAAACTTGCTAAAGTTGACGCAAGACTTCTGGTCAAAGCTGACTGGTTTTTTTTCCCCATGTCTATTCTTCTTAAAAGCCTTGGCGGGATGCCGATCAAAAGAGATAAAGCCCATGGGTTTGTCGATAATGTAATTCAGGAATTTGAAAAACGAGAAAATTTAATTTTAGCCCTGGTACCCGAAGGGACCCGGAAAAATGTCACCACCATCAAAACCGGATTCTGGCATATTGCAAAAGGTGCAGGGGTCCCGATCATTTGCTGGTATCTTGACAACGAACAAAAAAGAACCCGATGGATAGGAAAAATCACTCCCGGAAGCTGCCTTGAGGACGATCTGATAAAGATCCAAAAACTGTACAAAACCGCTGGATTCTCAATACCCTTAGGCCGTCTTATCCAATAAAATCATTGACATAAAGCCTCCTTTTCATTAGACTGAAGACTTTGGAAAGTTTGTCTTTGTGCGTCTTTCCCCATAAAGAATTTAAGCGTAATGCTTGCGGTAATATTTTAAGACAAGGAGAAAATGTATAATGTGTCGCTTGTTCGCACTTACCAGCAAAGACCCGGTTTCCCCAATGCTGGCAATCAAAGCCCTTGATGTAATGAAAGAGGGGCATGACGGCTCGGGAGTAGGGTTGTTGCTTCAGGACCTGGGTGGCCCGTTTGAAGAAATGAAAGATGCACCTATTCTTTCTGGTATATTCAGTCACGAAGGAATTCGACGCCTGGACCTTTTCATGATGGACCAGGGATTCCTTACCAAATATAAGATTTCATTAAAAGTCCCCAAAGAATCCATAGACGGAACCCCTAAACGGGATATCTACCTCATTCGGGCATATGAACTGCCAGAAGGCTGGGAAAATCTTACCCAGGATGAGATTGCCCATAAACTGATGCTGATCCGAATCCAGATTCGAGAAATGGGAGAAGCAAAAAAGGACATGATTGTCTTCTCCTTCTGGCCAGATACCATCATGATCAAAGAGATTGGCGACCCCATGACCCTTGGAAACTACCTGGGATTAGGCAGAAAAGAGCTGCATGCCCGAATTATCATGGCCCAGGGAAGACAGAACACCAACTATGCGATCAACCTATATGCCTGTCACCCATTCTTTATCCGTGGCTTTTGTACCATGACCAATGGAGAAAATACGGCTTTTATTCCTATTAGAGACTTTTTATCTTCCAGAGAATTCCCAGGTTATATGGGATACCAGTCTGATTCTGAAGTCTTTGCCCACATTTTGCACTATACCATGGCAGGGCTTGACCTTGGCCTTGATGCATACAAACACGTTATCACGCCACTAAAGGACGAGGCACTTAAAGCACACCCGGATGCCGAATTTTTGTCCCATTTAAAAAGAAGCTGCCGGCCTTTGATTATTGACGGACCAAACTGTGTTATCGGCACCTTGCCGGATCATTCCATGTTCATGGTTCAAGACAGAAAAAAACTTCGACCCGGTGTTGTTGGAGGAAAACCAGGCATTTTTGCTTTTTCCTCAGAAATCTGCGGCCTTGATGCCGTCATTCCGGACCGTGACAAAACTAAAGATCTACAACCCATGCACATTGATACAGCGATTGTCAGCCCTGACCGCCAGGAGGTAAAAATATGTCGTCAAACAGAAGCCTTGAACCTTCCTCTTTAAGCCTGAATGATCTGCCATGGCAGATCCGATACAGCAATGACCGATGCTCTTTGTGCGGTCAATGCACTGCTGTTTGCCCAGTAAAGGCTATTGAATTAAAGGTATACCGAAAAAGAAAAATTAAAACATCTGTAAAAAAAGATCAAAAACATACCAATCAATATGACACTTTTTATGGTATTCAACAAAAAACACGGGTGGAAAATGCATGTATTGGTTGCGCCATGTGCACCATGGCATGCCCAAACGATGCCATTACTCCGGTAAAAAATCCGGGATTGGATCGGCTTAAATTTCACATCAACCAAAAAGGTGTCCCCAGACGTCGGGGCGGCAGAAAAAATTCTTCTGACTCTCTTTTGGATCAAATTAAATTTACCAGAATATCCATGCTCACCGACCCGGCATTGGATGCCGGTCGCCATGAATTTGAAGTAAAAACCCTTTTAGGCCGGGTTCTTTCTCCTAGAGAGAACATGAAACAATTAAAAGAAAAAGGATGGATTCCGCCGGTTAGAGAGATCTATCCTCTGATCATTGGCGGCATGTCTTTTGGAGCGCTTTCCCCCACCATGTGGGAAGGACTTCAGATGGGAGTTGCTTATTTGAATGAAGAAATGGGAATGCCTGTACGTATGTGTACGGGTGAGGGTGGTTGCCCGCCACGACTACTTCGTTCTAAATTTTTAAAATACGTCATACTCCAAATTGCTTCTGGATATTTTGGGTGGGATGAAATCATCCGCGCAATCCCCCATATGAAAGAAGACCCCTGTGCCATAGAGATCAAATACGGCCAGGGCGCAAAACCTGGAGACGGCGGCTTGCTGATGTGGCATAAAGTTAACAAATTGATTTCAGCCATTCGCGGGGTTCCACAGGGAATCAGCCTGCCAAGCCCCCCCACTCATCAAACCCAGTATTCCATTGAAGAATCTGTGGCAAAAATGATTTTATCCATGTCCATGGCCTGGGGATTCAGGGTTCCGGTTTATCCAAAAATATCTGCCTCCTCAACATCCCTGGCAGTATTAAATAACCTGACCCGAAATGAATTTGCTGGTGCATTGGCCATTGACGGTGAAGACGGTGGAACAGGCGCTGCATATTCTGTTTCCATGGACCATATGGGACACCCCATTGCTTCATGCATTCGAGACAATTACCTGAATCTGACTAAAATCGGTAAGCAAAATGAGATCCCGATCTTTGCAGGTGGTGGTATTGGGAAGAACGGCAATCTGGCAGCAAATGCAGCCTCATTAATCATGCTGGGTGCCAGTGGTGTCCAGACTGGTAAATATGTTATGCAGGCAGCGGCAGGATGTGTCGGCACAGAAGAAGACCGCTGCAATGTCTGTAATGTCGGCATTTGCCCCAAAGGAATAACATCCCAAGACCCAAGACTTTACAGACGGCTTGACCCTGAAGATGTTGCCCAGAGAATCGTTGATATGTATGTCTCTTTTGATACAGAACTTAAAAAGATATTAGCCCCGCTTGGGCGTTCAACATCTCTTCCTATCGGGATGTCTGATGCCCTTGGAATATCGAATAAAGCTGCTGCAGATCGTCTCAGTATAAAATATGTCGTCTAAGAAGGTTTGAATTATGACAAAAAATATAAAAAAAGATACTTTTATAAAAATATCCGGCCAGAAAGATGAAAAAAGGATTGCCTCCAGAGTTTTGGAAGAAATCATTCATCAACACATTAAATCTGGCCACAGAAATATTGAAATTGAAAGTCTAGGACAGCACGGTATCGGTGGAAGACTCTGGGATGCAGGCGAAGACACGGTTCATATTAAAATTACCGGTCACTCTGGCCAGCGAACTGGCTCCCTTGGATGTGAAAATACAAAAATTGAAGTTATGGGACCAGCCTCAGATGATATTGGCTGGCTCAATGCCGGTGCCGAGATCGTAGTTCACGGCCACGCCTCAAACGGGGCTATGAATGGCGCAGCCCAGGGCAAAGTATATATCGGCGGTTCTATTGGTTCACGTGCCATGACCATGACCAAAAGAAACCCCCGTTTTGAGCCCCCTGAATTATGGGTGTTGGGTTCAGCCGGTGATTATTTTGGCGAATTCATGGCCGGTGGAATTGCCGTTATCTGTGGACACAAAATTGACCCTGAAGCTTCTGTTTTGGGATACAGACCCCTTGTGGGAATGGTGGGCGGCAAAGTATTTGTTAGAGGTACAGCCGATGATTTTTCCCAGAAAGATGCCAAAGTTTCCTTCATCACCGATGAAGAATGGAACTGGCTGCAAAGCAATCTGGAGACCTTCCTTGAAAAAATCGATAAATCTGATTTACTGGAAACACTTTCCAACCGATCAGAATGGATGCTTCTGGCTTCAAAATCCCCCCAGGAAAAATCCAACGGACCGGGTCAAACCAGCATGTCATGGTTCAGAGACAATGTCTGGGATAGGGAACTTGGTCGAGGCGGCCTGATCGGAGACCTTCAGGAAACTGAAAAAGGAACCATCCCCCTGATTGCTAAAGGAGAGCTAAGGCGCTACGTCCCAGTATGGGAACAAGGCAAATACATGGCTCCTTGTCAGGCAGCATGCCCCACAGGAATTCCGGTTCAGGAAAGATGGGATATGGTTAGACAAGACAATATTGATGAAGCCATCAGTATGGGACTTGAATATACCCCCTTCCCGGCAACCGTTTGCGGATACCTGTGTCCCAGCCCCTGCATGGCATCGTGTACCCGAAATTTAAATTATATGACCCCCATTGATGTTCGGCTCCTGGGCAAAGCATCACAAAAGGTCGTTGTGCCAAAACCTAAAAAGAAAACTGACAAAAAAATTGCGGTTATCGGTTCTGGACCTGGTGGCATATCTTCTGCCTGGCACTTAACACTCAAAGGCCACACTGCAACACTATTTGATACCGGAGACACTCTGGGTGGTAAAATATCTTCTGTAATCCCCAGTTCAAGAGTTCCCAAAGAAACCCTTGATACAGAACTTGACCGGGTAAAAGATATGGTTGGAGATATCAAATTTAATCAAACCATTGATAAAAAAGCATTCGAAAAAATCAAAAACGAGTATGACTTCACCATTGTTGCCGCCGGTGCAAAAAAAACCAGATCACTACCAATCCCTGGCATCGAAAAAGCACTCTTTGCAAATGATTTTCTCGAAGAGGCCAAAAAAGAGAAAGCAGACCCCGGAAAACGTGTCATCATCATTGGTGCTGGAAATGTGGGGTGCGATGTAGCAACCGAAGCCCACCGGATGGGTGCTACCCAGATCACCATGATTGATGTTCAAAAACCTGCAGCCTTTGGTAAAGAAAAAGAAGATGCCCAGGCCGTTGGCGCACAATTTAAATGGCCCTGCTTTACAAAAGAGATTACCAATAAAGGTGTTGTTCTTAAAGATGGAGAACTTCTGCCCGCAGATACTGTCGTTATTGCTATTGGAGATATTCCTGACCTTGATTTCTTAAGTGATTCCATTGAAACGACACATGGTTTTATCAAAGTCGATGCATTTAACCGGACATCTGATTCTCAAGTTTTTGCCATTGGTGACATTGTCTCAATCGGCCTGATAACCGACGCCATTGGTGCCGGGAAAAATGCAGCAGAAAGTATTGATATGATCATTGATGGAAAGACCCCGGATCATGGAAAAGCACTGATGCCCCAGATTGACAAACAGCGAATCCATCTTGAATATTATAACCCACAAAATGTAGCGGACAATATTTCCGAATGTGGCGCAGACTGTGCCTCCTGCGGGAAATGCAGAGACTGTGGTATTTGTGTAGCCGTCTGCCCGGAAGCCGCTATCCAGCGTTCTGAGGTTTCCAGCGGAGGATTTGAATATGTTGTGGATCCTGATCTTTGTATCGGATGTGGCTTTTGTAAGGGCGCGTGTCCCTGTGGCATTTGGGATCTGATTCCCAACCCATCTGTATAAGATATAAATCAAAATGATTCAAAGGTCCCTGCTGTTTACCGGCAGGGGCCTTTTTATTTTTTTTACCAGAAGCCCCAATTGCCACTGTAATAAACATATATACCCAGGGTTAAGTTAGTTACCCCATGGGCAACAATGCAGGACAAAAGGTCTTTTCTCACTATCCATAACGCAGATATCAACAGGCTATATACAAAAGCAGCCAACCATTCGTACGGCATATGACCGACAGAAAAAGCGATACTTGAAACAACAACAGCCACTATGCTCCATGCACCAGGACGGACATCGTTAATATTGTTTTGATCCAGAGTCTGGCTCAAAGGATGCTCAACCTGTTTATTTTTTTGATTCAGATCCCATTGTAATGCTGCACGCAAAACAAATCCTCGAATAAATAACTCTTCAAAGACTGGGACAATCAATGCTGCTGCAAAAACCCTGAGTACATGGTCTGAAAATTTCCAGGGTTCGCCCGCCATATCTATGAATGGCACCAGCAATAAACACCAGATCACCAAACCGGCCAGGCCAAAAATAATCCCCCAGAAAATAGATCCCATTATATTTTTAGGACCCGTCAGAGGGACGTACCATTTCCAGGCCCAGTATAAAAGCGATGGGACAATGAAGATTTCTAAAATATAAATAATTTGATCAGAAAGTATATCCTGACCCAGGGAAACAATGGCGACATAGGCTAAATAAGGGACAAAATAGGGCAGCAACAAATCACGATTGGTAAGTTTTTTAACTTTAGTCTCTGTATTCATCTCAAGTATTATCACCGCAGTATCATTTTTAAAAAGTATAAAACCTTGAATACCACATAACAAAAATTAATAAGGAATAGAAGCCCAAATAAATTTTCCGCGCTATGCTAATGAATACTCTTGATCCAAAGGCCAATTATAGGATAAGAAAGACGAGGGCTCAAAGATTAATTATCCCCATATTGGATTTCAAACCCCTATGAATTATAATTCGATTGCAAATGTTCTTGGAAAATTATTAATCATCACCGGTTGCTCCATGGTTTTCCCGCTGGCGTGCGCACTGTTTTATGGTGAAAATGATGTTAATGCCATTGCCATCACCAGCGTAATAACGATCTGTTTAGGATTTCCATTATGGTACTTTTTCCGCAACTTTCGTGATCTGAATATAAAAGACGGATTTTTCATTGCATTTTTTGGATGGGTTCTGATCTCCATCGTCTCTGCATTCCCATTTATCATTCATGGTTCAATCCCTTCCTTTACCGATGCATTCTTTGAAATGATGTCCGGATATACAACCACGGGCGCAACCATATTAACTGACATTGAAGCTGTGCCTCACGGCCTTCTTTTCTGGCGCAGTCAGTCTCACCTGTTGGGCGGCATGGGATTTTTAACGTTAACCATCATCTTTTTGCCCCATGGCATGGGCGGAGTAAGGATCTTTCGGGCAGAATCCAGCCCGGGCCAGGTGATTACCAGAGAAAAGTTCATACCCCGAAACAAAGACACCATGATATGGCTATGGGGAATTTATATTGGGTTAAACATTTTAGAAACACTGTTGCTGTGCTTTGGCGGCATGTCTGTTTTCGATTCCCTGTGCCACTCTTTTGGAACGGTATCAACCTCTGGATATTCTACATACAACGCTAGCATCGGCCACTACGACAGTGCGTATTTTGACTGGGTTATCATCCTTTTTATGTTTCTGGGCGGCATGACATTCATGCTGTTTTATCACTCACTCCAGGGAAACTGGAAAATTATAAAAAATAACACAGAATTCAAATGGTATCTGGGAGTAATCTTCTTTTTTTGTTTTATGGTGGCATGGATACTGTGGAAAGAAAACACATATGGCCTAATGAATTCCATTCGCCATGCAACTTTCCAGGTAACATCTTTGCTCACCACCACAGGGTTCACAACTGCCGACTATGAACAATGGCCCCAGGCAGCACAAATGTTACTTTATGTTGTCTGTTTCATTGGTGCCTGTGCCGGTTCCACCACCAGCGGCATTAAAATTGTTCATTACATACTCATTTGCAAATTTGGTATCGCTGTAA
>JAWSVH010000168.1:0-2298 GCA_033852015.1 Desulfobacula sp. | reverse complement strand
AAACTGCGGCATCCGACAAGAAGTAAGAAACTTAAGACCTTTATTGAGAATTAGATCTTGACACAAAAATTGTATTTATATATATATTGCAAGTTTTAGTAACAGATAGGGCCCATAGCTCAGTTTGGCAGAGCCACCGGCTCATAACCGGTCGGTCCCTGGTTCGATCCCAGGTGGGCCCACCAACAAAAAGATTACAGGGAATTTATATGGTTGGAAGTATGCAAAGAAAAGGATGTTTGATACTCATATGAAAGTTCCTGAAGAATATCAACTGCATATTAAACAAAAAAAGCGTGGTAATTTACCACGCTTTTTTTGTTTAAAGACAGGCTTGTTATGATGAAAACAAAAGATATCTTGGATATTCTCAATACAATTGCACCCTTTAGCATAGCAGAGGACTGGGATAATTGTGGTCTTCAGGTTGGAAATGAAAACTGGAATGTCAAAAAAATGATGATCGGCCTGGATGTTTCGATGCCTTTAATGAATGCGGCAAAAAATTGGGATGCAGATCTTGTTGTTACACATCATCCATTAATTATGACGCCAGAAAAAAAGATCGATTTTGGTCAAATGCCCGGTTGTGCAATTGAAATAGCAGCAAAACATCAAATCGGGGTTGTGTCTGCCCATACAAATTTAGATAAGGCCCATGATGGTCTTAATGATTATTTTGCATCAAAGATTGGCTTGGTTAAAACGCATCCTTTTTTGGTTGATGATACATTGTCTTTAGCTGTAGACACAATGGTTGGTATTGGCAGAATAGGGGCCCTTGATTCTCAAATATCTTTGGGCCAATTTGCTTCTCAAATCAAAAAACAGCTGAATCTGCCCCATATAAGAGTGACAGGAGATATGGAGCAGCTGCTTAAAACTGTAGTAGTTTGCACCGGCAGCGGAGGTTCTCTTTTGGATGAGTTCTTTTCATCAAAAGCGGATGTTTATGTTACCGGGGATATGAAATATCATGATGCAAGGCGTATTGAGGAAAATTCAAGAGGACTGATTGATGTCGGGCATTTTGGATCAGAACATCTTGCCATTGATTTGATATATGAAAAATTAACGACCGCGTTTCAAAGTGGTGGTTTTGAGATACAAATGAAAAAATTTAAAAAGGAAAAAGATCCATTTACCATAGTTTGAGGATACAATTATGAATGAAATTTCCAAACAGAATATTGAAAAACTTGTTAAACTTCAGAAAGCAGAAACTGAAATCGTTCGGTTGAGAGCTGTTCTGGAAAAAGTTGAGTCCCAGAAAATTAAATTGAGCGGGCAGCTAAATCAATTTGAAAGTGGCCTGAAGGAAAAACAGGAAACGCTTTTAAGGGCAGAAAAAGAGTGTCGGGATATTGAAGCAGAAATAAAGGTTCTTGATGAACGTATCATAAAAAGCAATGAAAAATTGCGAATGGTAACGACCAATAAAGAGTATCAACTGTGTTTGAGAGAAGTGGACGATAATAAGAAACGCAAAGATGCTATGGAAACACAGTTGCTTGAATGGTTTGATGAAAAAGATAACGCTCAAGCGGTCGTTGAAGAAAGTCAAAAAGAATTTGCACTACTCGATGAAAAGGTAAAAGAAGAACAGCAGAATATTGGGAAAAGTTCGGCGGATGATACAGAACTGCTCGATGAATACCAGACCATGAAAGATGATATTGGTAATACACTTGATAAATCTTTGATGGCACGCTTTGAGAGTGTTTCTAAAATGAACAATGGTCTAGTTGTTGTTCCTGTCGAAAATGAAGTATGTATGGGGTGTTTTATGAACGTTCCACCTCAGCTTTACATTGAAGTGCAGCGGGGGGATGTATTGATTTCTTGCCCTCAGTGCAGTAGAATCTTATATTATAACAATATATAGAGTTCGGTTTGACCAGAAAAAACGATCGCTGGGTTTTTAAAAAACCGGGAGGAAAGTCCGAACACCGCAGGACAGGACGCTCCATAACAAGGAGTCACGGTGACGTGAAGGAAAGTGCAGCAGAGAATAGACCGCCAGAGTCATTTTTTTTGGCTCAGGTAAGGGTGAAACGGTGCGGTAAGAGCGCACCAGTTTTCCAGGTGACTGGAAAAGCTTGGTAAACCCCGTCCGGTGCAAGGCCAAATAGGGAAACGTTTGAGGGTTGTCCGCCCAAGTTTTCGGGTAGGTCGCATGAGGTGTATGGCAACATGCATCCTAGATGAATGATCGTTGACTTGTTTGAGGTAACAAGAGCAGGTAACAAAATTCGGCTTAATAACTGGTCAGGCCGAACCTTTTTAAATACTGGATAG
>JAWSVH010000167.1:0-1369 GCA_033852015.1 Desulfobacula sp. | reverse complement strand
ATTTATCTGCCACCTCAAGGTCGACCTGTCTTGAATCCAACTTGCCTTCTTTTAACATTTTCCTTAATTTTTCCCGGGTACTGGATGCAGCCTGCTTATTTTCATCTCCGGGTTCATTGAACGTAACAACCTCAAGGTCATTGGATATATTCGCCCCGACATCTGAAGCCGGGGGAAGTAAAATGTCCAGGATTCTTTCTTCTGCAATCCGGGCTGCTTTTTCCTGTACCTCTTCTTGCTGTCGAGTTCTTAAATTGTTTACAGTAAGTTCCACAATGTCTCTGATCATAGATTCAACATCCCGACCGACGTAACCCACCTCGGTAAATTTTGATGCTTCAACCTTATAGAAAGGAGAATCTGCCAGATTGGCAAGTCTTCGGGCAATCTCTGTTTTACCGACGCCCGTTGGGCCAATTAGAATAATATTTTTAGGTGCGATCTCTTCTTGCAGATCTTTATCCAGCTGCATTCTTCGCCAGCGGTTTCTCAAGGCAATGGCCACTGACTTTTTTGCATCATTCTGGCCAATTATATATTTATCCAATTCGGTAACAATCTGTACGGGCTTTAAATCTCTCATGTTCTTCTCTTTATAATTTTAACAGTTATATTTCTTCCAGGGTAATGTGGTGATTGGTATAGATACACAGATCTCCAGCAATTTTCATGGCTTTTCTCACAATCTGGTCCGGCGTAAACTTGGTATTTTCAAGTAACGCGACTGCTGCCGCCTGGGCTGCTGTGCTGCCGGAACCGATACTGATGACCCCATCATCTGGCTCAATGACATCTCCATTTCCGGATAGCAGATACGTATTGGTCTTATCCACGGCAATCATCATGGCTTCAAGACGCCGAAGATATTTATCGGTTCTCCAATCTCTAGCAAGTTCCACACAAGCCCGTGTCAAACTACCATTATATCTCTCCAGTTTTTCTTCAAGCTTTTCGGACAAGGTTAAGGCATCAGCCGTGGCTCCTGCAAATCCTGTAATAATCTTATCATTATATATTCTTCTAACTTTTTTAGCCTTATGTTTGGTAACAATCGTTCCCAACGTTACCTGACCATCTCCTGCCACAACAACGGTATCGTTCTTACGCAATGCAAGAATAGTTGTCCCGTGAAAATTCTCCATATTCATATTTATCACCTGAGTAATTTTTTAACTTCTTGGATGTGCTTTATCATAGACCTGCATAAGCCTTGCTGTCGTAACATGAGTGTACACTTGAGTTGTCGAAAGGCTAGCATGCCCTAAAATTTCCTGAATTCCTCTAAGGTCTGCACCGGAATCTAACATATGTGTTGCAAAAGAGTGACGCAACGTATGTGGAGAAACGGGAACACTTAACTGACAATCTT
>JAWSVH010000166.1:0-1324 GCA_033852015.1 Desulfobacula sp. | reverse complement strand
GCGGCCTCGATGGTGGCATTCAAGGCTAAAAGGTTAACCTGTTCTGAAATACCGGTGATCGCTTCAACGACTTTGCCTATTTCCTGGGCAGCCTTGCCTAATTCATCAACTTGAGTTGAGGCTTCTTCAGAATTTTGAACAGCATTATTGGTAACACTTCTTGCTTTTTCTGCACTCTGGGCAATTTCTCCGATGGTGACACTCATTTCTTCTGTGGCTGAAGCCACCATGTTAACATTGGAAGAGGCTTCTTCCATAGTGGTGGCGACCCTGCCCATATTGCTGCTCATTTCTTCGGAAGCTGATGCTACAGAAAGTGCTCTTTCAGTCGTTGCATCAGCACCTTTGGAAAGGGCTGCAGAGATATCGTATAAATCGCCGCTTGAATGTTTAAGCTGTCCGGCATTTTCTGATACTTCGCCTATAATATCCTGCATTCTGGCAATAAAAACATTAAACCATTTTGCCAGATCTCCGACCTCGTCTTCACTAAGGACATCCAGCCGTTTGGTGAGATCACCTTCACCTTCTGCGGCGTCTTTTAACCCTTCAACAACTTTTTTTATGGGTTGTACAACAGAGTGACAGATCAGATAAATGATAAATGCAGCAATAATAACTGATATTAGTGTTACGATGAGATTGATTTTACCCAGTTTCTTAGCAGGGGCCAGAATCTCACTATTGTGAATCGTTACAGCCACTTTCCAGGGTTTTGATGGGAGCTGCTTAAAGGCAGCCCATTTTTTTATCCCGCCAACTTCATAGTCATAGCGGCCTTCTGTCATCCCATCATAGCTTTTAAAGTTTGGGCTTTCACTTAGATCATATGCCAGCTCCATTTTTCGGTCCCGGTGCGCAATGATCAATCCTTCATTTTTGTACAGGTATGCGTAGCCGGTTTCCCCCACCTTGATAGTGTCAATAAATAAAGCGTCAATTGTTTCAATTTCAACAATAAATATCATGGCACCGGGAGTTTTGTCTTGTTCCTCTAATTTGGCGGCCAATATCAATTCCGGTGCGCCTGAAGCGGCATTTTTTTGAAGATGATAGGCAAATGTCTTTCCACCCAAGAGTGATTTAAAATAAGGAGTTTCTTTTATGTTTAGATTGCCGACAACTTCAGTATTTGAAGCAGACGTTATTTCTCCATTCTCATTGGCCAAAAATATATTTTCGTAATATCCATATCCTTTTTTGAGCTTTAATAATTCAATATTTGCGGCTTTTACAGCAGCTTTGCCCATGAATCCTTCCTGCACAGCTTCCATATATAGGCTAAGCTTTGACCAGTTCTTAACATCTAAAGAACGGCGGTTTA
>JAWSVH010000165.1:5127-6504 GCA_033852015.1 Desulfobacula sp. | reverse complement strand
AGAACACAGAATTTCAAGATCCAAAGAAAATCGAAAAGGAACTGGGCGAGTTTCTAAATAAGAAATTTGGCGGCAACGTCAAGATTATCTCCCCCTCTGCGCTGCCTCAAAAAGATCCCGAATCAGCCGGTCCTGAATCTAAAAGCACTAAAATCCTGACTGATTTTAAGCTTAAACCAAAAGAACTCATCGCATATCTTGATCAGTATGTTGTTCGACAATCGAAAGCAAAGTCTGTCCTGTCTACTAAGATATGCACACATTTTAACAGAATCAGGCACTCTCAAACTACGGGTAAAGAAGTTTCCAAGATTACCGGAAATATCAAATCCAATATTTTAATGTTTGGACCAACAGGGACGGGTAAAACTTATCTGATTAAACTGATTGCAAAAAAGATTGGTGTCCCTTTTGTAAAAGCCGATGCCACCAAATTTTCAGAAACCGGATATGTAGGTGGAGATGTTGAAGATCTAATCCGGGATCTGGTTAAAGAGGCCAATGACAATATTGAACTTGCCGAATGCGGCATTGTCTATATTGACGAGATAGATAAAATTGCAGCCAGCCCAAATGTCATTGGATCCCAGGTATCCCGTACCGGGGTTCAAAGGGCCCTTTTAAAACCCATGGAAGAAACCGAGGTGGACTTAAAAGTTCCCCATGACCCTGTCTCCATGATGCAGGAATTAGAGGCCTTCCAAAGAACCGGAAAAAAAAATCAACGGCGAGTCAATACCGCCAATATCCTGTTTATACTAAGCGGTGCATTTTCTCCATTGGCCGAAGTGGTTAAAAAACGCCTGTCAAAACAAAATATTGGCTTTGGCTCAAAATTAATGACATCTCAAAAAGAAATTGATTTACTTAAGCAGGCCAAAACAGAAGATTTAGTATCTTTTGGGTTTGAATCTGAATTTATTGGAAGAGTACCCATCAGATGTATGCTTGATTCACTCGATGAAAATGACCTTTATCAAATTTTAAAAATGCCAAATAATCCGGTAATCTTAAGTAAACGACTGGATTTTAACGCCTATGGAATTGATGTTGTTTTCACGGACAACGCGTTAAAACTACTTGCAAAAAGAGCACACAAGGAAAACACAGGGGCCAGAGGTCTGGTCAGTGTTGTAGAAGATGCATTACTGGGCTTTGAAGAAACCCTGCCCTCTCATAATATCGATCGTTTTACTATCTCAACCGAAGCACTCAAAAAACCTGAACGTCTTCTTAAAGAGCTCATTTCAGGCAAAACCCCTGAAAAATGGAATAATCTTTATGAAAAAGCCTTCCTTGATCATAAAGGCTATATTTCTAAATATATAAAAGATAACTGGAAAACTTTTTCCTTACGATATGGACTAACGCTTTCAG
>JAWSVH010000165.1:0-5053 GCA_033852015.1 Desulfobacula sp. | reverse complement strand
AAAACTATTATGATGGATTTAATCTGATTCGGGAAAAAACCGGAAACAGCAGATTCTTTCTATCAAAAGAGGCCTTAATAGATCATGAAACTTACCTTAACGATCTTATCAGGAAAGAGTTAACATGATTGGAATTTCAAAACTTTATTGTGCAACCGTAGAACCTTCAGATGCATTAAGATATTCAAGGGAATCAGGACAATTGCCTTCCCATCTTCTGCAATTTTCGAAAGATAAAAAACCCGTAGTGGTCTGGAATATGACACGACGATGCAACCTTAAATGTGTTCATTGCTATGCCAGATCCGAAGACATCTCCTATGACAATGAACTGACCCATGAACAAAGCCTTGCCATGATCGATGATCTGGCAGACTTCGGGGTGCCTGTTCTGCTTTTTTCCGGTGGAGAACCCCTGGTTCACCCAAAGCTTGTTGAATATGCACAATATGCAGTCAGCAAGGGGATGCGAGCGGTTATCTCTACCAATGGCACATTAATCACGAAAGAAAAAGCCCAGAAACTTAAAGAGATCGGGCTTTCCTATGTGGGGATCAGCCTGGATGGATTAGAAGAGACCCATGACAAATTTCGAGGCGTTAAAGGCTCCTATAAAAAAGTCATGACCGCCATTGATAACTGTCAGAAAGCCGGGATCAAAGTGGGTTTGCGATTTACCATCAACAAACGAAATGTCCAAGATATCCCCGGTGTTTTTGACCTTTTAGAAAAAAAGAATATCCCCAGGGCCTGCTTTTACCACCTGGTATACTCCGGTCGAGGCTCAGAGATAGCCAAAGAAGATTTATCCCATGAAGAGACCAGAAAGGTTCTTGATTTAATCATGGAGCGAACCAAAGACCTGCATGACCGAAATATGCCCAAAGAGGTTTTGACCGTCGATAACCATGCAGATGGTCCATATGTCTATCAACGGCTGGTAGATGAAGATCCTGATAGGGCTGTTGAAGTTCTTGAACTGCTTGAAATGAATGAAGGCAACAGCTCGGGCCGGGGAATTGGATGTATCTCCTGGGATGGACAGGTTCACCCGGATCAATTCTGGCGAGAAAAAGTCCTGGGTAACGTTAAGGACAAACCCTTCTCTGAAATATGGACCAATGTTGACAATGAATTTCTAATGAAACTCAAAGAAAAGAAAAAACATATCAAAGGTCGTTGTGCAGAGTGTAAATGGCTCGATATTTGTGCCGGAAACTTCAGAGCCCGTGCAGAATCGGTTGCTGATGACCCCTGGGACTCTGATCCAGCATGCTACCTGACAGATAAAGAGATCAAAAAGGAGAATTCATAATGCTGTTCCCCGATTCTCGTGGACGAAGGCTAAGAGCCAACAATAACTTCAGGAGATTGATACGGGAGACCACTCTTTCGTCCGACGACCTGATTCTGCCTTTATTTGCCATTGAAGGTAAAGATATAAAAAAGCCCATAGAATCAATGCCGGGACAGTTTCACCTCTCCTGCGATCAGATTGTCAAACAAGCCCAAAAAGCAAGCGATGCCGGCATACCTGCTGTCATTTTATTTGGTCTCCCAGACAAAAAAGATGCCTTGGGTACCCAAGCCTATGCTTCTGATGCCATTGTTCAAAAAGCGGTACAGCAAGTCAAAGAAAAAGTACCGGACATCACTGTTATCACAGATGTCTGTCTTTGTGCTTACACAGATCACGGACATTGCGGCGTAATAGATAACGGTATTGTTGATAATGATGCTTCTCTGGATCTTTTAGCAAGGACCGCTCTTTCCCATGTCCAGGCAGGGGCTGACATGGTGGCCCCATCCGACATGATGGACGGCCGGGTGGGAGAAATACGCCAAACCCTGGATGATGAAGGATTTTCACAGACTCCCATTATGTCCTATGCCGTCAAATATGCTTCCGCTTTTTATGGGCCGTTTCGACAGGCAGCAGAATCAGCTCCACAATTTGGAGACCGAAAAACATATCAGATGGACCCTGGCAATTCAACTGAGGCGCTGAGGGAAGCCACCATGGACATTGATGAAGGCGCTGATATTATCATGGTTAAACCCGCCCTATCCTATCTGGATATCATTTACCGATTAAAACAGGAAATTGATATTCCTATTGCAGCCTACAATGTGAGTGGAGAATATTCCATCATGAAAGCAGGTGAGCTTATGGGCTGGGTCGATGCAAAAAAGATGATCATGGAGACCCTTCTATCCATAAAAAGAGCTGGCGCTGATATTATTTTAACCTATTCTGCGATTGATGTTGCAAGGGAGTTAAACGCATAATGAATCATCCACATGCCAAAGCCCATGGACATGGACACCCGGGTGAAAAAAACACCATCCGTCTGGTTGCCTGGGAAACCACACGCAGATGCAACCTATCGTGCAAACACTGCCGAGCTGTGGCAGAAGACCACCCATACGACAATGAGCTGGACACCCAAGCCTCTTTTAAGCTGTTAGAACAAATTCGAGAGGTGGGAACACCAATTATCATCCTTACCGGCGGAGAGCCCCTTTTAAGGGATGATATTTTTGATATTGCAGCCTATGGCACCAAATTAGGCCTTCGAATGGTTATGGCACCCAATGGCACCCTGCTCAGTGAAGAAAATGTACAAAAAATGCTTGATTCAGGCATTAAAAGAATCAGCATCAGCATAGACGGCTCAACCGCCCAAACCCATGATGAGTTCAGGGGTCTTAAGAATGCCTTTGAGGCTTCAATGAATGGAATCAAGATTGCCAAAGCTGCCGGACTTGAATTCCAGATCAACACCACCATTACCAAAACAAATCTTGACCAGATTCCTAAAATATTGGAACTGGCAGAAAACTTAGGCGCTGTAGCCCACCATATTTTTCTTCTGGTTCCAACAGGACGGGGAAAATATATTGTTGACTCAGAAATCAGTGCAAAAGAATATGAAGAGACCTTAAACTGGTTCTACGATCAAAGAGAAAAAACCAGTCTCCAACTTAAAGCCACTTGTGCACCACACTATTACAGGATATTACGCCAACGTGCCAAAGAAGATGGGAAAAAAGTCACCTTTGAAAGCCATGGCCTGGATGCCGTGACACGAGGTTGCCTTGCCGGAACAGGCTTTTGCTTTATTTCCCATGTGGGTAGAGTCCAGACCTGTGGTTTTTTAGACGTAGATTGCGGCAATATTACCAAGCAAACCTTTAAAGATGTATGGCAAAATTCAACCGTATTTAATGAAATGAGAGATTTCAAAAAGCTAGAAAATAAATGCGGAATCTGCGAATTCAAACAAGTTTGCGGTGGTTGCCGTGCCCGGGCATATGAAGCAACTGGCAACTATCTGGAAGAAGAACCCTTGTGTTCATATCAACCTAAAAAGAATTCATAACTTTTTATAAGTATATCAATATTTAAAAATACAAAAGAGGCTGGAAATATATTCTCGGCCTCTTTTTTTATTTTGGTTTGTCTGATTATTTTGTCGGAATAAGTCTCCTTGCAAGTCCTGCCGTGGCAAACAAGCCAGAACCCAGCAAAAATAAAGTCATCGACCCTGAGACTGGACTTTCACTAATAAAGAATCCTACCCTATCTGCATACGCAAAAACCGGATAGTAAAAAATCGCCGTAATAAAAATTGCAAATAATATAATATATCGTTTCATTTAACCCCTCCTAACTGGGATTGTGTTTTTTTCTTATGTGGTATCACTCTTCAATTAAATTTTAAAAACTACCAAATTTCAAAAACTATTGTTGCAAACAAGATGCCAAAAAGACACAACCCTTGTTTTTATTTCAAAACCACTATCAACAAAGGGGTGCCATATTGTTGCAATAATTTTTTAAAAAAGCCTTCACAAAATTAAGAAAAAGTTTAGCCAATTTATGTAAAAAAATTCCCATTTTTTACATAAATACCTTATGGTTTATATTCCGTGTTATTCCCAAATTTTTAGTTTGCTACAGGAAATGTATTCTCATATTCGACAGAAAAAAATAGTATGGAAGGAATTGAACTACTCAAAGCCGAACAGTTTGAACGATCATGTAAAATACTGTCTAATACTCTTGGGCACACGCTTGGAGATCTTGAATTAAATTTCTTAGGCTATAGGCAGGGCTGCCTTTGAGACCCAAAATAATGAAATAGCGATAATGGTTTTATAGAGAATCCTTATCGCTTCGCTATCCGACCCAGTCGTATCAATTCGATTTGGAGTGAATCCAAGTATATATCAGATATCCTCCTCCCCTGAAATGAGATGAGTCAGAAAGACACGTTCATCTGCCGGTTTTCAAACTTTTAACAAAATAAATCAAATACTCAAATGGAATTAAGCACTAACGTAATGGGTCGATCCTCTTCTGTCTTTTCTGAAAACCTTACAGGACCGGGTCTTCGATATCGATCCTGATTTGATTCTGCAGCCAGCCATTCTTCTCTCAAGACTTTGAATACTTTAAAAGCATTTGAATTTAAATCCACCAGGCTTTTTTCGATCACCAAATCAAGTTTGCCTTTTCTTTCTTCGAGATGCATCATTTTAGCAATGGGAATTCCAATGGGCTCCCATTTTTCAAATTTTTTCTCAAGATTTTTAATGGCCGCCATTTGCCCGGTAGCGCCATTAACAATCAGATGGAAAACGGTTGTACCCAAATTATAAGTGTAATTACAATCAAAATGGGTGGGATCAGATCCCCTTCCGTCATATCCATAAAAATGAGTTTGAGTTTTAAACTGGGGGTCAGATTTTTTAAATATCTGCACAATCGGTTCAGGAACAACATCATCCGAACCCATAAGCTTATTGTTCACCAATGCCTGTTTCAGTGTTTTCTGAGACATGATAGATTCTTTTATAATCAGGTGGTTATCATTTGGATTTTTAAAAATAGCTTTTGCAAATTGGTCCGGTATGATATTGGCATTTCCCATGATTGATTTATAATAAGATTTATCAATACCAACCTTATACTTACCTTTTTCTTTCAGTATGTCTAAATACTCTTTTACCATATCCATGACAATCTTTTCTGTTTTCACCTGGGAAA
>JAWSVH010000164.1:0-5168 GCA_033852015.1 Desulfobacula sp. | reverse complement strand
CACTTAATTGTTATACAACACGACTATACGGATGAGTTGGTTGCCCTTGCTATTAAAAAAGAGAGGAAAATAATATCTCGACCCTGCGCCCTGAAACTTCTGTGAAATCAATCGATTTTCGTGTTGAAAAACACCCGGACACCTGTGTTGTTTCTATCACAGGCAAACTGGATGCGAACAACGCAACAAAACTTTGGAAGTGTATTCCCAAGCAGATATCCAATCATAAGCCCAATCCTAAACCCAATCATAAATTGGGAGACCGAGCTGTAAAAGAACTGATTCTTGATCTGGAAGGCATCAATTATCTGGATACCGCAGGGGCTGTTTTTCTCTTCCATCTTAAAACCGAGGGTTCAAACTTGGGCTATCAGCAAACCCTGATTAAAAACCTTAAATCTGAATATGCCCGCATGATTGAACTTGCAAAAGTTGCCAAACAAACAGACCTGGCATCTCTGCGTCCTGATAACCTTTCTTTTGTAGAAAACCGGGGGAAAGGATTTTCTGTTTTTTTATCAGAGACAAAAGAATTTATCACTTACACCGGAGAAATTATCTGGGCATTAATTGCCAGCTTCAGACATCCCAGCCGTATCCGTTGGGCAGACACCTTTTTAATTGCTGAACGTTCCGGGGTAAATGCACTGGGCATTGTTGCCCTGATCAGTTTTATCGTCGGTCTTGTCATGGCTTTTCAGGCAGCCATCCCCATGCGGATGTTCGGTGCGGAACTTTATGTGGCCAACCTGATTGGTATCGCCATGGTCAGAGAGCTTGGCCCCTTAATGACCGCCATTGTGCTGGCAGGAAGGTCGGCGTCCGCTTTTGCTGCTGAAATCGGCACCATGCGTATCAACGAGGAAATTGATGCATTAACTGTGATGGGACTGGACCCTGTTCGATTTTTAATTGTTCCCCGGGTCATTGCTTCCACATTAATCACACCGCTGCTAACCATTTTTTCAAACCTTGTGGGAATACTGGGTGGAGCACTGGTTATTACATCTTTTGGGTACCCTGTCGTTGCATATTACAACCAGATTGTCTCTTTTGTTCAGTGGAATGATTTTGCAGGCGGACTTTTAAAATGCTTTGTATTCGGCATCCTGATTGCAGCCACCGGATGTATTCGGGGATACCAAACCCTGAGTGGCCCATCGGCTGTAGGAGTTTCCACCACACGGGCTGTCGTGACCAGCATTGTTTTAATTGCCATCTTTGACGGTATTTTTTCAATTATTTATTATAGTGTCGGCATATGAGAAACAACCAGATCACCATAAAAATAGAGGACCTCTTTGCCGGGTACGGCAATGTTCCCATTCTTGAAAATGTAAACTTTGAGGTGTTCAAAGGTGAAATATTTGTCATCATTGGCGGGTCTGGGTGTGGCAAAAGCACACTGTTCAAACACATGATCGGTCTTTTATCCCCCATTTCCGGCAAAGTAATGATTTTAGGCGAAGACCTGGCTGCCGCAACGTCCAAAGAAAAAAATAAAATCTTACAGAACATTGGCGTGGCATTTCAAAGCGGTGCTCTGTTTGGTTCCATGACAGTCATGGAAAACATCAAACTTCCGCTAAAAGAATTTACACAACTTTCCGAATCCGCCATAGAAGACATCGTACAGATAAAGCTGCAATTAGTGGGTCTTGAACAAAGCGCATATCTTATGCCCGGAGAATTATCCGGGGGCATGAAAAAACGGGCTGCCCTTGCCCGGGCCATGGCCCTTGACCCATCCATTATTTTCCTGGACGAGCCATCAGCCGGCCTGGATCCTGTAACCTCTGCTGAACTGGATCATCTAGTTAAAGACCTGGCATCATCTTTGGGCATTACTTTTGTAATTGTTACCCATGAACTGGCCAGCATAGAAGCCATATCAGACAGGATAATCATGCTGGAAAAAAACGCAAAAGGTATTATTGCAACCGGCACACCCACTCAATTAAAACTTGAGAAAAATAACACCGCTGTTTATAATTTTTTTAACCGTACCTTATTAAATCAGACACTATCAAACCAGATATTATCAAATCGGACAGGTGAAAAATGACCCAGAAAGCTAATTTTTTTAAACTCGGCCTGTTTGTCATTATTGCACTCGGGCTTGGCGCAACCTTTTTAATCGTTTTCGGTGCAGGCGAATTTTTCAAAAAAGAACTGCTTGCCGAAACTTGCTTTAATGAATCTGTGCAAGGATTGAATATCGGTTCTGAAGTCAAATATAAAGGGATTAAGATTGGCACAGTCAAATCCATTGAAAGCGCTGCACATAAATACCAGACAAAATCAGACTATGTCCTGGTCATCATCTCTCTTAACAACGATATCTCATTGGGACAGACAGGCAAATCCGCCAAAATCAGAGTACAAAATGCTATCTTAGACGGACTGATCGTCCGTCTCTCATTTAAAGGGCTTACTGGAGCAGCCTATCTTGAAACCGATTATTCTCCTAAAAAACAAACAGAGCTATTAAAGATATCCTGGACCCCAAAAAATATTTATATCCCTTCACAACAAAGCAATATGAAGCAATTTGGGGATGCCGTAAACCAGATTCTTGACAACCTTGCCGCCATCAACTTAAAAGGCATGACAGTTGATATCGAAAGCCTGTTAAAAACGTTGAATAAAAAAGTAACAAACATTGATGCTAAAACCATTTCTACTTCAATAACTTCCTTGGTTCTAGAATTAAAAGATACCAACCAAAAAGTTAACACCGCCCTGGAATCTGCCCGACTCCAAGGACTTTTTGACGATGCCAAAGCCTCTTTTGCTCAATTAAGAAATGTTATTGAAACTTCTAAAGACCCTTTTAACCAAGCCATTAATGACTTTCAAAAAGCAGCAGGTAGCACAAAAAGCATGACCGCTGAGTTAGAAACCCAGCTTGGGCCAAAGCTTGAAGGTTTATCTGTCAACTTGGACCGTCTGATGGAGAATCTTTCCCAAACCTCCGGCCTGCTTGAAAATATAGTTTGGCTCAATTCTGACAAAATCGAACGGATTGTTGAGAATCTCGAGACCACTTCAGAAAATTTAAAACAGATGAGCAAAGATCTCAAACGCTATCCAGGCAGACTATTATTTGAAAAACCGCCGCCTAAAAAAAGTTTAGATAAAAAGAATGCAGCGGGGAAAACAGATGCTCAATAAAAAACCCATCATTTTAATGACTATGCTCTGGTGTTTTCTTTTAATCTTTGGCTGCTCAGGCCTGCAAAAACCGCCTGTGATCAAGAATTACTTTGATCTGAATATCCTCGCACCTGCTGCAAAAACAGAGACTCATATCAACCAAGGCAGTGGTCTTTTAATAAAAGAACTACTCATTGCGCCTGAGTTTGATTCCCACTCTTTTGTTTATCTTGTTAGTGAAAATGAATACACCAACGATTTCTACAATGAATTTATCTCCTATCCAGCCAGACTCATCAGCGATAAAATTAAAGAAACCCTTTATGCCACCAAATATTTCACACCTTTTTTGGCCCAAAAACAACAAGATGTTTCTTTTCGATTGTTTGGCAAGATCACTCACTTGTATGGAGATATGCAAAATAAGAATGCGCCGAAAGCAATCATGGAAATCCGATTTATACTGGAGAAAAAAGTAAACGATACCTTTGAAAAAGTGTTCACCAAAACCTATCGGGTCCAGGAGCCGTTGTCAGCCCCTGAAGCCGATCTGCTTGTAAAAGGCTGGAGCAAGGGGCTTAAAACCATTGTCTCCAACTTTTTAAATGATATTCAACACCAGAATTTTAATATAACACCCTAAATCTCATAGGCCTTATAATCTATATACCCTTCAGGGCCTGAGGTATACCACAATGACATATCTTCACACGGATTTAAGGGCCAGTCCTTTTCAAAACGTTCGGGCAAATCCGGATTGGTAATATAGGGACGGCCAAAAGCTGCAAGATCCGCATGCCCGCTCTTAATCTTTTCTTGGGCCTCTTCTTTAGTATATCCACAATTGCCCATGATACGCCCGGAATACACCTCTTTGAACTCTTCAAGCATCATGGGTTTGCCTTGTTCATGAAACCCAAAAGCAAGGCCATCCATAACATGAAGATATGCCAGATTAAATGCATCCAGCTCTTTTGCCACATATAAAAAGGTTTCTCTGAAATCCGGGCTTCCCATATCATTAAATATCCCATTTGGAGATAAGCGAACGCCTACCTGTCCGGGTTCCCAAACGCTAAGGACTTCTTTTAATACCTGTTTTAAGAATCTGAATTTATTTTCAATACTGCCCCCGTATTGATCGTCTCTAAGATTGGTTTTTGAATCCAAAAACTGATTGATCAGATAGCCATTGGCAGCATGAATTTCCACGCCTGAAAAACCGGCTTTTTTAGCATTTACCGCTGCAGTACGATAATCGTCAATCACCGCTTTTATCTCATCCACATTCAATGCTTTTGGAGTTTCATACGATTTTTTCCCCTCGGGTGTGTGGATTTCATCTCCATTGAGTTTTACAGCAGATGCACTGACCGGAAGCCCCTCTTTTATATGAAAATCACTGTGCGATGCTCTGCCACAATGCCAAAGCTGAAGAAAAATCGGTGTTCCAGTTGACGCCAACTTTTCAGTAACAATCTGCCAGCCCTTGACCATCGCTTCAGTATAAATCCCCGGAGAATCTATCCATCCAAGACCTTGTTGTGAAATAGATGTTGCTTCTGTGATCAAAAGCCCGGCAGACGCCCGCTGATGGTAATACTCGGCCATGATGTCATTAGGGACTCTTTCGGATCCGGCACGGCCCCGGGTCATGGGAGCCAATACAATTCTATTTTTCAGTTTAAAATTTCCCATGGATACAGGTTCAAATAAATGATTCATATTTTTTCTCCCTTTTGATCTATTTGTTTTTGATTAATTTGAGTTTATTTCCACTTTTATTTAATATGGTCACTCATTGAATGAATACAAGATAAGCTGATTTTTTATTATCACAGACAAACAATCCAAATTTTTCGTATGTTAAAAAAGTTCCAACAGGCTGATATTTATTAAAACTTGTTTTTATGAAAAATTAATTATAGGTATGATTATTCATATGAAATCCACTGATATACTTAAAAATTTTCAGTTTTAGGAGGCCAAAATGAGACAGGTCAGGATTCTAA
>JAWSVH010000163.1:0-6466 GCA_033852015.1 Desulfobacula sp. | reverse complement strand
ACAAAGATCAATACAATCATATCAATGGGCCAATGCATGATTAATCCTTCCGCTTCTTTTTTTTGGTCCAGTGCCTCAAGCCTGCGCGCATTCCGGCATCTACAATTGAATGTGTGGCTGTTGGGCTGGAAAGAAATACAAAAAATGCGATTAAAAATATTTTAATGGTAAGTAATACAGTTTCAAAAGAAAAATGATGCAGATTATATATGGCAAGTCCAAGAACCATGACGAGAATTCCCATGGTATCAAGTATACCTGCAGGATGGAGGCGGGTATAAAAACCCGGCATTCGAATAATACCCATCGCACCGCCGAAAAAGAAAAACAAACCGATAATCAAAAGCGAAATAACAAGAACATTCATAGCTGCTCCAAAAATAACAAATCAGTCCAGAAAAGATTCCTCATAAAGCCCTTTTCGTTTGTGGAAATATCTAGATGCTGCAAGAACTGCCACAAAATTTAAAAAAGCATAGGCTAGGGCAATATCCACAAACATATCAACTCGTTCATAGATAAAACCGATAAGCAATAAAAGCACGACTGTCTTACTTCCAATGGCATTAACACCCACCAGTCGATCCAAGACCGTTGGACCGAACAAGACTCTGTACATAGGAGAAAACATCAAAAAGCATAACCCAAGGGCAATCCATAAAAACCAATAACTCATATCTCTTCTCCAAAAATTCGCGCAACTTTTTCCAACATAATTCCAGGAAGTGCGTCGGCCGATTTTTTATCCAGGGCATGGACCTTAAAAACTCCGTCACTATTTGCTGAAACTGTTATAGTTCCGGGTGTTAAGGTTATAGAATTGGCTAAAGTCGTGATGGCAATATCTGATTTCAAATTGGTTTTAAAAGTGATAATTTGCGGGTCAATAAGTTCTTTAAGACGTGGGTGAAAGGCAAGATACAACAAATGGAAATTAGCTTTAATGATTTCCCATATTATCCATGGAATATATTTAGTAAATTTTAAAAAAATTAGAAAATATCTAAATTTTAAATCTGGAAAAATCAAATCATAAAAATAGTATGAAACAAAAAAACTGGAAATTCCTCCAAGCCACAATAGCAAAGGTTCGAATTTTCCAGACAACACAATCCAGGATAAAAACATTAATAAAAATGTAATAAGAAAAGAAAAGAAAGATTTTAAATAACTCGCAGTCTGTTTACGGTTATTTGGAGTGACACCTGCACTGGTAACAGTCAAAAAACGCCCCCCTGCAAAAAAGATAAAATTAAACTATTTTTCAACTCCATATAACTTACGAAATTTTCCATATAATTTTGTTAACGGCCCCTCACTTTTTGTTTCAGTCCCATCTTCAGTGGAGCCTTGTTCCATTTTTTGTCTAAATTCATAAGCGGCATTAATAGTTTCTATAAGGGTTTCCATATCCACAGGTTTTGATAGAAATTTAAACGCATTATACTTGCCGCTTTCCAATGCATTTTCAACACTGCCATGTCCGGTAAGTACGATACAAGGCAAAGTAGGATGTAGCTCTTTTAATCGTTTTTGAACTTCAATGCCATCAATCCCAGGCATTTGTAAATCGACCACTGCTACATCAAAATTTTCTTTAGCTGCAGCTTCAACACCTTCTTCTCCGGAAAAAGCCGTTTTAACGGTATATCCATCCAAAAAAAGTCTTTTGGCAAGATACTTCAAAAAAGTCTGTTCGTCATCTATGAATAGAAGTTTCATATAATATCCTTGATCAAATTGAGTGCTACTGGTTTTAAATAATAAAATGAAGGGTCACTATGGAAGGAATGGTCAAAATTCAGCAAATATGATACTTGCTTGTGTTTTTTCTGAATAACGAATAAGCCATGGTCTTTCTTCATGCATAACCTGCTGAAATTAAAGTTAATATTTCTATTCACACTTAATAACCCAGTTAAACGAAAGTCATCTTTTTTTACTTAAATCATCACTTATTTTCAACTTACAACCTTACATAGCATCCAAATTATTGTGAGTCAATAATTTGGATGCACATAATTATTAATATTCTGTATATAAGGCTCCAAAAGGAATCAAGCTTCTTTTTGGCTTTCTCCACTTTCTGTAATAATATGATCAATCATGTCCAAGCTCACCAGATCATGAGAGTGCGTGGTAATGGAAAAATCCAAATTTGCACCGCTGGCATCTTCTTTTGCTTTATATATGTATTGGTCAGTTGCCTTTCTGTGTGAATAGTGCAAGGTATTTGCAAACAAATGGACTACAATTTTATCATAATGACAAAGACTCACTGTTCCTGCAGTACCTGTGGGGGCCACAATCTGACGATCAGAAGTAATCGTTAAAGCACCGACAAACATCTTGTTGGCTCCCTCAATATAATGACTTAAATTATGTGCAGGAGTAACGATATGCTCAACATCAGCATCCCTCAATGTCTGAACTGTTTTACGGGTACGTACAGGATTGTGATCAAGGATAATTACAGAAAACTTTTTGCCAAGTTTTTCTTTAGCCTGAACCAGAATGTTTGTTACAACAGAGCTTGCAGAATGAACAATAATAACATCGTTATTGTTAATATAGTTCAATCCGTTTTGTGTAACCTGGGCAGCATTGTTTTTAAATTGTGCAATTTTTTCCTGGAGGCAGGCAATAGCGGTACGTCCAACGTCCTCAACACTCATTTCTGGTTTTATGCTTTTCTCCATCTCTTTTTCAAACTGTTCAAGCAGATGCATAAGCGGTATAATATTGGGTTGTGCACGCCTTACAGTCTCTGCAAGCTCAAAATAAAGAGGGTCACAATGTTCCCGTGTACATTTTAACTGACGAATAGATTCAATGAAACTTTCAAGGCACATAATTGTCATCTCTGCAATGCCTGAGACATCACTAAGTTCCCTGAAAAGCTTGTACATATTTTGTTTATTTTTTTTCTTCATAAGGATAACCATAAATAAATAGTAAGAAACACTGATGCAATAGTCAGTGTAATGAATGTTATAACAACGCTTGCTTTCATAAACTCAAGAAAGCTGATATTAACCTTTGATTGCTTGGCAATACCCACAGATACAATATTTGCAGATGCCCCGATCATAGTTAAATTCCCCCCAAAACAAGCTCCGAGACTAAGCGCCCACCAGAGAATATTATTGGGTATGGGAGTAGCAGCTAACATCAGATGCACAATAGGAATCATGGTAATCGTAAAGGGTATATTATCAAGAAAACCAGATATGATACCGGAAACCCAAAGAACGGTTAAAACCATTACATAAGGGTTATCACCAATTTTTAAGAATATGTTATTGGCAATCCACTCAATTACGCCTTTATGTTCTAAAACACCGACAAGAATAAAAAGACCGGCGAAGAACAATAATGTGCTCCATTCGACCTCTTCAAGCATGTGTTCAACATCCACGCCGGATATTGTAAACAAGATCATAGCCATGAATACAGCCACAACGCCAGGGGACATTTTTGTTATTGTTTGAGTAATAAAAAGCAGGATGGTGATTGCAAGACAACACAATCCTTTTACCAATATTTTTTTGTCGATTTTAATGTTAAGAAACTCAACTCTAATTTTTTCAAGTAAGAGCTGTACACTAAAAAGTTTTGCCATATTCGTATCAATGGGTTTAAATTTCTCTTTATTAATAAACCACATGTACCAAAGAACAACAACAAACGAGATTACTACCGGGATAATCAAATTACCAATAAATTGATTAAAAGTCAGGCCGACTTTAGAGCCGATAATAATATTGGGCGGATCACCAATCAAAGTTGCTGTTCCACCAATATTTGAAATAACTGCCTGGCTGATAACATAAAGTTTGGAATCCAATCCCATGCCTCTAGTCAATTCAATGATGATAGGTATGATAATTAAAACTGTCGTCACGTTATCTAAAAATGCAGACATTACCGCAGTAACAAAAGAAAAAAGAATCAAAATTTTAAGTGGGCTTCCCTTGGTAAGCTGGGCAATTTTCACAGATAACATAGAGAAAAAGCCTGATTTCCTAAGGACAGCAACAATAGACATCATGCCTAATAAAAGCATAATGGTTTCAAAATCAATTAAGGCGACAGCCTCGTGTTCACTCACAACATGCAGTATCAATAAAACCATGACACCTAAAAGTGCGGAAACAGCTTTATTGACGAGCTCAAAGGTTATCGCAATGTAGACAATAATAAAGACGATAATAGGTACTACAGCACCTTCCATAACTATTCCTTTTTAAAAATGCCACTCAATCCTGTTTGGTTTTACAGCGGAGGGATAAGCATTTACAAATCTATTAAATTAAAAAACAAAAACACCCTATTTACAGCAAAACTTTTGCTGATTTCAACGGGGTGCTTTTACCATAAAAAATCATTTTATGCAAGATTTGATTTTTATTATAAGGCTTCTGAACTATTTTCTGCCTGGGATTAATAGACAAGGATAGATTGATTTATCTGCAATGTTTTTAGAAATTGAACCTGTCCAACGTTCTAAGATGGTCGTTTTCTCACTGGAACCTAAAATCACCATTGTTGCCTGGTATTCCTTAGCTGCTTTTTCAATCTCTTTTTGGGGATCACCAACATAAACATGGGGTCTTGCATCTATACCTACATCTTCAAGTTCTTCGCAAAGAGAATCTAATTTTTGTCGCTCCACTTTTCTTACTTTTTGTACTTCATGGGTATCCGTACCCTTTAAATCGCTATCTTTAACAACGTGAATAATATGTATTTGACCGATAATATCTTTAATACCCTTAATATAATTTACCGTTTTTTGGTTAGTGTCAGACCAGTTAGTTGCAAACAATGGCCGATCAAATAATTTTTCAGGAACAATATTGTCTCCAGCCGTGTGTTTAAATACCATGATTGGAATATCAGTTCTTCTAACCAATTCCATTACATCTGATCCGGCATAGAGTTGTTCTAAAACACCTTTATGAGATTGACCAATAACGATTAAATCTGGGGATTCTATCCCCACAACCTTTAATATTTCTGGGATCAATGTGGATACTTCCATATACGCACCGACCTCTAACCCTAACTCAAAAAGATTTTCAGCCCAATCGATAAAACGGATATTTGCTGTCTCTTTTAATTTAACTTCTTCTTCTTTTAAATAGCCGCTACCCCTTTGCATCGCGACCTTGTCTCGTTCAATAACATTTAGAAAAACCACATGCTCAAGTCCTGAACGTTGAAGCACCAGCAATGCATTCAGAGCATCATAACAAAGATCTTCAAACTTTGTTACAAAAAGCAATTTTCTAATTTTTATCATTTTTACCCCTCCGGATTCATATCCGTTCACTTAGCTCAATTTTTTTTGAATCGCCTGAACTAACTCTTCAGGCTCAACTGGTTTTTCCAGATAAATATCAGGTTTGGGCACTTCACCACCGTCAAATTCATCTAAAGCTTTTTGAGATTTCAGAAAAGATTTCATTGCAATTCCGGTAAACATAATCACCGGGATAGAACTAAAATTTTCATCTGTTTTAAGTTTGCGATATAAACGTATTCCGCTTCCTCTTGGCATCAGTACATCAAGAATGATCAGATCAGGCTTCTCTTTTATAATCATCTCCAGACCTTCAACACCGTCTTCAGCTTCTATAGGTATATACTGGTTTTCTTCTAGAACTGTGACAACAAATGATCTGACATCTTGATCATCGTCAACCACAAGAACCTTATAACTCATAATTTCCCCTCCCTGGTCAATCTAATAAATCTGGTCAATTGTTATCAACCACAGTGGTTTCAATTTGGGGAAGCCGAATCGTAAAAGTACTTCCGATTCCCTCCTGGGTACTGGTCTCAATAATACCATTGTGTTCTTCCACAAGCTTTCCTGTAACAAGAAGCCCTAATCCGGTACCCTTTCCGCCTTTTGAGCTAAACATGGGATCAAACAGCTGTCTTTTCGTCTCTTCATCCATACCGCACCCATTATCCTGAACTTCAAAACAGTATAGATTTTTTTTATTTTTATATGTTTTAATCATAATTTTATGCTTTTTAGAAATATCCTGATCTTCAATACAGGCATCAATTGAATTATTAACCAAATTCAAAAGTGATCTGTGTATCGTTTGAGAATCTGCCACCATCTGGCCTAAATTTTTATCTAAATTTCCAATTATTTCGACCTGCTTAGAAAGGGCAAAATCCCTAACAAGTGTAATAACTTCAGTAACGATTTCATTCGGTTCACATACCTCAAATTCCGGCTCCCGATTTTTTGAATAGGTCAAAAGATCCTGGGTTAAATCCCCTACCCGCTTGATATTGTTTTTAATCGTGTTCCAGCCGGTAATCAATTTTTCAGTATTATTCTTTTTAATCCCTACATCAACAACATAACTACCGCCTTTAAGCCCGATAAGAATATTTTTAACATAATGAGCAAGACCACTGACCGTTTGTCCAACTGCTGCCA
>JAWSVH010000162.1:0-9024 GCA_033852015.1 Desulfobacula sp. | reverse complement strand
CTGAAAGAACACTATGAAATTTGTTAAACCGCTTTTTCGTCATGGCAAGATGACCGGCATCCGTATAATTAGGCCTTCCATGCTCGTCATGCTCCAAGCCCGTCGAAAAAAAGAGCCCCCCGACAGTTCCAGGTATCGCCCGGGGTGAAATACCATTTTCAGTAATCTTATATCTCTTGTAATCTTTTAAATCTTTCTTGGTGGGTGCAATATTGGAACTTAGGTATTTTTTTGCCGGTTTTTTGGGCACATCAATGTTTTTGATACTATTGGACAAGAAAAAGTCGAGCAGCAATACCACCAAAGTCTGATACTTTTCTGCAACATACAAAGCCAACACTGTGGCCTCATAGCAAGATTTTGTATCTGTCGGTGCCAATACCACCCGCGGACAGTCCCCGGTTCCACTAAAAAGAGCCGCATTAAAATCACTTTGCTCGGTTTTAGTAGGGATCCCAGTGGAAGGCCCTCCCCTTTGGGAATTAATGATCACAGCCGGAACTTCAGCCATAACTGAAAGCCCTGTAAATTCAGTCATCAAAGCAAATCCAGGACCGGATGTCCCGGTCATCGCTCTTTTCCCCCCGAATCCTGCGCCAATCACAGCACCAATGGCTGCAATTTCATCTTCAGTTTGTAATAGAATTCCTCCGTGCTTAGGCAGCTCTTTACTTAAAATTTCCATAATTTTAGTAGCAGGAGTAATGGGATATCCTGCATAAAATGTCAGATTAGCGTCCAACGCCGCCTGGGCCACCAGCTGATTTCCATTAACAATCAGTTTTTCTTTTTGCTTTGGTAAAGTAACATCTTCAAAGGAATGAAGATCCGTCTTTTTAACATTTTCTTTTGCCCAATTAAATCCTTCTAAAAATGAATTTACATTTGAATCAATTACAATCTGTTTCTTTTTACCATATCGCGTCTTAATAGAATCAGTAAACGCATCTTTATCCAAAGAAAACAAAGAGGCAAGTGCGCCTAATGCCACCATATTTCTTCCTCTGGAATTTCCTGCAGCTTTCTGAGCAAGTGTACTCAACGGCACGCCATAAGAAACGATCCCGGGTGCAGCTCGCCCCACCACGCTTTGGTCTTCTTCATGGGGTTTGGGTGGCTGATTATCATATATCAGAATTCCATTATCCTTTAGCGCGAATAACTGGGAGATAGCATGTTTATCATTTAAAGAAATCAAAACATCTGCCTGTTTCCCCGGTGAAAAAATAAGGTTTGAACTAATGCGTGTATGCGCCACACATTTTCCAAATCCCCTTATTTCTGCTGGATATGAATCAAAAGACATGATTTCAAACCCCTGGGAACTCATGAACCGGCTTAAGATTTCTCCGGCAGAAATAGTCCCCTCACCTGCACTGCCGCAAATTTCAATAACTATATTAATATCTTTCATGGATCATTATCCTTGTCTGCGTATTATAATTGTGATTCATCATCAATATCTTTCCACCAGGTGGTCTTAATTTTTACCCCTTCCAAATCAAAATATTTCCTGCCGACTGATGTTATAACTTTATTTTCCCCCAAAACATTTTGTGCGACCACTTCACCCTGGCTAACAGCATTTGGCCAGCCAATGGATGTGGTATAACTCTTTACGGCCGGATTATATATTTGTGCACATGAGCCACAGGCATAAATATTATCAATATTGGTTTTCAAATATTCATCCACCAAAATGCCATGATCACAGTCAATGCCTGAACCCATCACAAAATTGATATTCGGGATCATGCCATTAAATGAAAAAACCATATCAACTTTCTTTTCAATCCCTTTTTGGGTATTAATCTGATATGCACCATGACTTTCCTTGATCTGTTTAATATCATCTCTAACAATGACCTTAACATTCATTTTTTCCAAACTGGCAACCATCTGATCCAGCATGGCATCGGATAAATTATGGGGCCAGAATGCATGGGGATAAATCAAAATAGTCACCTTTTTACCCATGGCATTCAGCATTCTTAAAAATTTAAACCCTACAAAATCACCACCAAAAACAAAGAACTCTTTTGCATTTTTAATCTGGTCCTTATACTCCATAACATCGGTATAAGACGTGACAAATTTCAATGATTCTTCATAGAGTTCCATTGAGGGCAGCACCCGAGAATTACAACCGGATGCAATAATAAGTTTTGTATATCGAATCTTTTCCATATGATCAAAATGCAGGGTTTTTGAATCGGTTTCAATACGGGTAACCTGCTGCCCCAGACGGACCCGGATGTTATTTTTTGCATAGGATTCAAGAGAAAGAACCAATAGATCTTTTCTGGAGATATTGTCGGTAATGAACCCGGTTAACTTAGGTTTGTAATAATAAGGGATACACTCATCCGATATAATGGTAATTCTTGCGTCTGCATCCTTTTTTCGTAAGACAGCGGCTGCATGATTCCCTGCAGGGCCGTTTCCGATGATGACATAATGGTCTTTTGACGGCATCATTCCTCCAATATACTAAATATCAATTTCAATGAGTTCTGTTTTTGTGACACTGATACAATCCATGGGGCAAACTGCTAAACATTGTCCGCATCGAATACAATTTGCATTTTCTATGGTAATGGATACCACATCATTCCAATCAGAAGTTTCTTCATATTCACCATAGGTTCCATCTGGATTCATCGGAATGTCTTTAATCATTTTAATACAGTCTTTTGGCGCGACATCAATACAGGCAGAGCAATAAATACACGCCAAGGGGTCAATCTCATATTTCAAATTGCACAGATAACATCGTTTTGATTCTTCAAATGCCTGTTCATCTATATACCCTGTTTCCACCTCATTGCCAGCTTTTACAAGCCGTTTTTTCATATCAATCGTATTCATTTCAAGCTTGGGGATAAAATCAAATGCTCTTGGCCGGTCCGTTGTTTTATGTTCTTCAAGGCGAACCACACGCTGGCGTCTTTTTTCTCCATTCAACTGTTCATCAATCCGCCTTGCACATTTTCGGCCTCCTGCAATAGCTGAAATGACATCTGTTGAGCCTGTAACAAAATCCCCTGCGGCAAAAACCTTGCCCTTCCAGGCCTGATCGTCCTGTCTTTTTAATTTTTTCAGATCCTTTGATACGGTATCCACGTCCGGACTCTGACCCAGCGCTGCAATTACCGAATCTACCTGGACAATAAATTCTGAATTTTTGATACGTACAGAAGTTCTAAACGGTGGGGTATCTATTTTTTCCAAACGGGTTCGAACAAATTCAATCCCGGTGACTTTTTGACCATCCCCGATAATCCTTGAGGGCTGAACCAGGCTATTTGTTTTAATGCCTTCAAATTGCGCTTCATGTTTTTCACTTTCATCTATCCGCATGTATTCTTCTGTCTTGCGGATATTTAAACTGACATCTGTTGCCCCTAAACGAATGGCCGATCGTGCACAATCCACAGCAGTAAATCCGGCACCAATAACGGCCACCTTTTTGCCAACAAAGGGCGTCTTGCCCTCATTAATCGCTTCCATAAATTCCAGGCCATTATGGACATTTTCAAGATCTTCACCTTCAATACCCAATTTTCTGGGGGTCACACATCCGGTGGCAACCACCACAGCATCATATTCTTTTTCAAGCTGGGCCAACTCTATGTCCACACCAATAGATTTACCGGTGGTTAATTCAATCCCCATCCGAAGTATATTTTTGATTTCCAGCATAAGCAGATCTCTTGGCAGCCGGAACTCAGGGATACCATACATCAACATACCGCCGGGTTTTTCCATGCTTTCATAAATCATTACTTTATGACCAAAAATGGCCAGATCATGAGCCACTGCAAGCCCGGCCGGACCAGATCCAATCACAGCGACCTTTTTATCTGTAGGGCTGTAAAGACCTTCGATAATCCTATGGGAAGCAGGTTTTAAGTCTGCACAAGACCGCTTTAAATGACAGATACCAACACTCTGGCCATTATCGGGTTCCCCATGACGACACGCAGCTTCACATGGTCTAGAACAAATCCTTCCTAAAACACCCGGCAGAACATTGGCACTACGATTAAGCTCATAGGCCCGTCCATAGCGTTTATCGTGGACACATCGAATATATCCGGGGATATTTGTCTTAGCAGGACAGGCCTCCTGGCAAGGAACACTCTGTGCCACCTGGCCAAAATCTCTGGCATCAGTTGAGTATGCAATTTGTTTTACAGATTGGGCAGAATAAATCTTATTTTTATCCTTAAAGACTCTTTCTTCTTTGGAATATAGATCATTACGTTTCAATTTTTAACCCCACAATTTCATAATGTTTAAGATTTAACCGGCAAAGATTTATAACTCTTTCAGACCTGTCAATCCATAATATTGAAATGAACTAATAGAATAACGTTTTGTAAAAAGACTGTCAAAAGATTACGAAAAAATATCTAATCTGGATCATAAAAGATCTCAAAACAATCAGCCACTGTCCTCTGGCCTACATAATCAATACAACACGGCAACCATTAGAGTTTTCATGCGGGTACAAAATCAGCTCCTCGCACGGTTTTAAGTTTTAAGGCCTCTGTCGGACAAACCACTGTGCAGACACCACAACCCAAACATTTTTCAACATTCACCGCGGCATGATCATCCTCCATGCACAGTGCATCGAAAAAGCATCGCTCAATACACTCCTGGCACCCACTGCAAAGGTCAGTCTCCACAACAGCTTCAAAGCGACTTGGGGCGACCCACTTTTTGGATCCAGTCATCACGGACCAGTTCAAGCAGCAATCTTTACAGCAGTTACAAATCACATGCCCCACTGTCTGACGATTATCAACAGTATGCACCAGCCCTTCCTCCCGGCATTTTTTTAAAAGGTCAATGGCTTCGCTTTTGGAAAGCACACGACCGGTACCCCGTTCAATATTGTATTCGGCTGCACGATCCACCTGCATACAAACTTCCAACGGTTTATCACAGCTACCAGAAATCACACGGCAGGAACATTTCGTCACAGACAGTATGTTAGCATTCCCGACGATTTTTACCACATCATCATAAGCCAACACCTGCGATTGAGATTCCACACTTTCATTGACAGGTATAACCCGCATAATTGACCCGGGCATGACATCCATAATGACCCGGCCATATGTTGGCCATTCAGTTTCCATATACTCTTTCCACAAATCCAGTATCTGTCTTGATATCCCGGGTGTTAGACTGGTGGAATCATGCATCTGTGGTATAGACTTTACGCGATACCATTTTTTATCTCCGCCTCTGGTGGCTTTAAAAATTAAACCTCTATAAAACAAAGACTCCATCATTTCCAGAACAGCTTTTTCAGATAAGTTTGATTTTTGTGCAAGTTCTTCAACAGTAGCTGGAGGCGATGCCAAAAGCATCACTTTGGCTTCATCATCATTAATCAAGGCTTCAAATATCTTTGGAATCAAAGGCGACTCGCCAGCTCCAATCGCTTTGGTCAGTTTTTCACACAGCGCCATATCTGTCATATTATTTTTCCCCGTCTTTAAGTAATATTATAGAAACTATGATTACATACTTGTGTAAGATGAGAAATAACTTTTTGTCAAGAAAAGCATAAAAATATCGGAATATTGAACCCCCCATATATCAGTAAAGGCAGGAGCTGTTATAACAATGATAATGTGCTGGTGCGTGTATCGACAACACACCTTGTTGTCTCTTCAAATAAAATATAATTGGTACTGCTTTTTTTCTAAGCTTGAAGAATCATAAAAGCCAGGTCAAGCCATGGTCTGATAAACTGATTCAAGGGCCTTATCAAGATGTTCGGGCGCCGTTCCACCTGCCTGAGCCATATCAGGTCGTCCGCCTCCGCCTCCGCCAACAATCTTTGCTGCATTCTTAACAATATCTCCGGCTTTGTACTTATTGGTGAGATCTTTAGTGACCACAGCAATCAAAAGAGCTTTTCCATTAGATTCTGCTCCTAAAAGCACCACACCGGAACCCACTTTGTTTTTAAACTTATCGGCCAGATCTCTGAGTTGAGAGGGATTTTCAATTTCTACCCTTTTGGCAATAACTTTAACTCCATTGATTTGCTTAATTTCGTCTTCAAGATTTTCAATTGATTTGGAAGCCATCTTTGCTTTTAAAGATTCTAATTCTTTTTCCAGATTTTTCTTATCTTTTAACAAAGTCTCTACTTTTGATACCAGATCATCTTTGTTACCTTTAAGTAGTCCGGCAGCCGATTCAATGACATCTTGATCTTTATGAAGAGAATCCAGAGCCGTCTGGCCTGTAACCGCTTCGATACGTCTTACGCCAGAGGCAATCCCACCTTCCGATTGAATTTTAAACATCCCGATATCCCCCGATCGATTTGCGTGGGTTCCACCACAAAGTTCCTGGGAAAAATCACCTTGGGACACTACCCGGACAACATCTCCGTATTTTTCTTCAAATAAAGCAGTTGCACCGGACTTAACAGCTTGTTCCATATCCATCTCTTTGGTATCAACTAAATGATTCTCACGAATTCTAAAATTGACTTCATTTTCAATGGCCTGGATATCCTCAGCTGAAATAGATGAAAAATGGGAAAAATCAAATCTTAATCGCGTATCGGTAACAAGAGAGCCCGATTGTTTAACATGATTTCCCAATACCTTCCGTAAGGCAGAATGCAACAGATGGGTGGCGGTATGATTCGATGCAGTATTCTGGCGTTTACCTGTGTCCACCTTGAGTGTAAATTCATCCCCTTTTTGGGTCTGGCCTTTTTTAACGATGCCTCTATGTATGATAAGGCCACTGGGATCTTTTACCGTATCCAATATCTGGAGCAAACAACTGTCATTCTCAAAAGTTCCCGCATCCCCGGATTGACCGCCTGATTCAGCATAAAACACCGTTGATTCAGTTACGATCTCAATTTTATCCCCTTTTTGAGCCGCTCGGATTTCTTTATCACCTTTGACAATGATCAAAACTTTTGAAGTTGATTCCATGTGACGATAACCGTCAAATTGTGTTTTTACCCCTTTGCTTGTTAACGCTTTATACGCTTGACCTACTCCTGCAAATTTTTTGGTTGATCGAGATCTTGCTTTTTGCTGGGCCATGGCCTGATTAAAACCATCCAAGTCTAAATCTATTTCCATTTCTTTGACATGATCGGTGATTATATCCACAGGAAAACCAAAGGTGTCATAGAGCTTAAAAATCACATCTCCTGGAATGATGGAACGGGTTTTTGAATCTGTCTTATTTGACTGAACGCCATCAATAGTGGCTTCAAGAAGTTTCATCCCGGTATCCAATGTTTCAAGGAATTTTTCTTCTTCATTTTTCACCACGTTTAAAATAAACGCAGATGAGTCCTTAAGCTCGGGATATGCCTCTTCCATGATATCAAACACTGTCTGAACCGTTTGATGCAAGAAAGGTTTAGAAAGCCCAATACTTCTACCATATCGAATGGCCCGACGCATAATGCGTCTGAGTACATATCCTTGCCCTTCATTAGAAGGCAAAACACCATCACTGATTAAAAAAGCCGCCGCCCGTGAATGATCGGAAATAACTTTCATAGCCACCTCCACTCGATCAGATTCATGGCGTTTCTTGCCTGAAAGCTCTCCGACTTTTTCCATAATAGGAACAAAAAGATCGGTATCATAATTGGTCGGAACATCTTGAAGAACAGAAATTACCCGTTCAAGCCCCATACCGGTGTCGATACTGGGTTTTGGTAAAGGCGTCACATTGCCCTGATCATCTTTTTCATACTGCATGAAAACCAGATTCCATAACTCCAACCATCGGTCGCAGTCACATCCCACAGCACAATCTTTATCATCACAGCCAAACTCTTTTCCACGATCAATATGAATCTCACTGCAAGGACCGCAGGGACCTGTATCCCCCATCGCCCAGAAGTTATCTTTTTCTCCTAAACGGACAATTCTCTCTTCGGGCACTCCTTCTTGATTTTTCCAGATATCATATGCTTCATCATCTTCTCGAAATACAGATACCCAAAGTTTTTCTTTATCAAATCCATATCCATTGATGAGTAAGTCCCATCCAAAAGCAATGGCTTTTTCTTTAAAATAATCTCCAAAAGAAAAGTTACCCAACATTTCAAAAAAAGTATGATGCCTTGCTGTATAGCCGACATTTTCAAGGTCATTATGTTTTCCGCCAGCTCTGACACACTTTTGCGAAGTCACAGCAGTAGAATACTCCCTTTTCTCATCTCCTGTAAAAACCCGTTTGAATTGCACCATTCCTGCATTCACAAACAAAAGGGTTGGATCATCCTGGGGAACCAAAGAAGATGACCTTACATGTTGATGATTATGTTTTTTAAAATATTCTATGAAAATTTTTCGGGCATCATTGCCTGTCATGTTACAACTCCTAATTCACGTTTTGTTACACCTGAGCCCCAGATGTCTCTTTATTTACAGCCGGAGACGCAATTCCAAGCTCAGTTCGAACTGCATTTTCAATTTTTTCAAATATATCTGGATTATCAATCAAGAAAAGTTTTACATTCTCTCTTCCCTGACCAATTCTTTCTCCACCATATGAATACCATGAGCCACTTTTATCAACGAGATCCAAGTCAACACCCATATCCAGCAAATCTCCTGTCCGGGAAATGCCCTCTCCATACATCAGATCAAATTCTATACTCTTAAATGGAGGCGCTAACTTATTTTTAACGACCTTAACCTTTGTGCGGTTACCGACGATATCCTGGCCGTCTTTTATTGGAGCGGCTCTTCGGATTTCAATTCGCATGGAAGAATAAAATTTCAAAGCATTACCACCGGTTGTTGTTTCCGGATTTCCATACACCACACCAATTTTCATTCGAATCTGGTTAATAAAAATAATCGTGGTATTGGTCTTGCCAATGGTACCCGTCAGTTTTCTTAATGCCTGGGACATTAATCTTGCCTGAAGGCCCATATGAGAATCTCCCATCTCTCCTTCTATTTCAGACCGGGGTACAAGGGCTGCTACAGAATCCACAACCAA
>JAWSVH010000025.1:0-15989 GCA_033852015.1 Desulfobacula sp. | reverse complement strand
TGGTTCAGGAATCTTACAAGATCATCGTCTAAAGGGGCATTAGGTAACGGGTCCTCATGTAGTGAGTTTGGGGAACTGTCATTTTGCGATAATGCTTGGAGTCGTTCAAGTGTCTGATGCATTCGCTGTCGAACTCGAAGTTTCAATTCTGCGGCAGCAGCCTCTGTGAATGTAACCACTAAAATAGACTCAACCGGAAAACCCTTTGCGACCAATCTACAATATAGCGTTGTGATGGTATATGTCTTTCCTGTACCGGCACTGGCCTCTATAAGCGTCGTCTTTTCAAGATCAAGATCAAATGGATCCAGTGCTTTCATGAAATCCTCTCTATATTCTCGAGCATAGGCTGGTATATTTGAATAGCATTCTGGATAATCTTAGAATCAACTAACGTATTAACATTCTGAAATGGATCATTATCTTTTACACAATAGTTAATATACCTATTGTGATTTTCACCAGGACCAAAAAAACCACCCTGCCAGAAAGGTAAAGATTTTTTAAAAGCATTGGATATATTCTTAGAATTTAATTCAAATTCCACTTTCTCAAGAACTTTGGTAATCTGCCATGACGTTTCACAAAAAAAACAAAACGGAGATTGTATTCCTTTTAAATAAATATCTGTTAAAGAGGTAAAATAATCGAATGCTTTACCTTTTACTTTATCTTTTGCTTTATCCTTTATTGGGGAAAAACTAAAACTGGCATAAGGTTTTTTCCCATCAGGGTCCTGACCTGTCAAAATTGTTTGCACCGGATAACCTTCAGGAGCGGTGATATTTAAAAACAAATGTCTGATCCATGAAGAAAGAAGACGACGACCATTTAATTTACCAAAACTTAAAGAATACACTCCATCGGTGTAGATATCAGATATGGTAGATGAAACGATAACATCACCAATGATTATTTTTGTAGAAATTGCAGGCAACGGTGTTTGGGATAAAATAATTTTATTAACATCAATTAATGGCTCGGTTTTAGACTGTATTCTAAGATATTCAAGATATCCTTTTTCACCAAACGGAAGTATCCCCTTACCCTTTAGAATCGGATATAAATCTTTTAAATTCATCATATCCGTGTGCTGATCGAGCAGATAACTTCCCAAAGCATATTGTTCAAGACCTGTGACCATAAATGGCTCACGGTCAAGCGCAAGTTCATCCATATCCGGAAGTTTTATTTTTAAAGTCTCTTTCATAAATTCTTGAATCGGATTTTTAAAAAATCGAATCATATCATCCAAAGCCAGATTTAACATCGGATCCGACATAGAATCCGATTCCGAATCCAACATTGAATCCAAACTGGGGTCTGTTAACAAACCCAAAGATTTTTTTTCATTAATTTTAAATGAATCTGTATCAATAAAGGGCTGTTTCTTTTTGCTACGATGTCTTAAAGCATTGGCAATTTTACAATTATGATCCGAACAAGAGGTAATCATTGATTCAGAAGTAAAATACCTTTCATCAAACGGATGAAGGGGATGAAACGTTAAATATGATGAGTAATTTTCAAATTCAAAGCTTTGATCTATGGTATCACAAAGTTCACTAATCACACTGGAGCAAGGAATGGGTGTATTATCCTGAATGCTCATACCGGTATAAGTTACAATAAACTTTGACCGGGCAGACAATACGGTTTCTAAAAACAAATAACGATCTTCATCCCGTTCATTTTTATCGCCAACTTTAGGGAATTTTTTAATCAGGTCAAATCCCGGACTTACTATTTTTCTCGGAAAAGATTTTTCATCCATACCCATTAAAACTACAATCTTATATGGAATACTGCGCATTGGCATCAGATTACAAAATGTAATATTACCCGCAAGGAAATTACCCTGGGATATGTTTTGATCCAATTTATTTTTCAAATAAGAATAGACAACATCAAAAGAGACTGGATCAGTAAAATTTGCATTTTTTGAATTGGTTTTCAAAGTTTTAATGGTTTGAATCAGAAAAGATATTTCTTCGCTATTGTTACTATTTTGATCCATTAAGGTGTCGACAATTTTTGTAAGATTTAAACACCATTGTTCAACAGATTTATTCTTTTCAAGCAACTTAAGAACGTGAAAAACAGCTTGGCAAAATGTCGCAAATTTTCCAAGAAGTTCAAGATCCAATCCCTCAAGGCTATCACATGGCAATACGCCCTCTATCAGACCATCGTACTTTTCGGGCATGGCCATTCCCATAAACAGCCGTTGCAATCCAAATTGCCACGTATTTTGAGAAAATGCAGGCAAATCAAACTTTTCCCGATGTGTTGCATCCTTACCCCAAAGGATTCCGGAATCGCTTGCCATCTTTTCAATATTTGATAACTCATCAATACTAATTTTAAATTTGCGTGCGATAGATTCAGATAAAAGAAGATCCAGGACTTGAGTTTTTTCTAAGCGACCATTCTCTAATGCAAGGATTTTTAAAAATGCCGTTAACGATTCTGATTCTGATTGTTTTTTTCGGTCGCTAATGGAAAACCCCAATGGTTTTTCAAGAGAAAAAACAGACTCTATAAAAGGAGCATAGGCTTCAATATCTGGCATCAATACAATAATATCATGGGGGGCAATATCAGAATTGTTTTTCAATTCTTTAAGTAGAATATCCTTTAGAACCTGAACTTCTCGCATTGGAGAATGACAAGCGTGTATGCATATAGAAGTATCTTGATTTTTTATGGGGATAGGTTCTGTTTGACCTTTTTTACGATAGATAAGATTTAAAATGTCAGATTGAAGCCAGTTTAACATCGTGCCATTTTGATCGATATTTAGTGGATCAATTTCTGTTTGGTCAATGTTGGTTTGGTCAATGTTTCTCTGGATTAGGGAATTTTGAAAAAGGTCATCTAAAGGTTCATAATAATCAAAAGACTCTAAAAAGCTTAAAAAATTTTTACCTGACGTACCTAAACTTGATAGCAACGGGTTTATCTTTTCGTAATACAACAATTCTGGATTACTGGTATTGGGCTGTTTCAATGATATTTTTTGAATTTGTTTTTCAGACTGCATGTCAAAAAAGTATAGATTTGAAGGTACCAAAAGAAATAAATTAATATCAATAATTTGGGCTATTTTTTCAAACATCTGTAAAAAAATGGGCGGTAACGAAGATATGCCAAACAATGAGATTCGATGAGGCAGCATATGTGGCTGAATATTTAAATTTGAAAATTGCTTTAAAAACAAAGATATTTTATACGCCAGATGGTTTTGAGATGAATCAGTCATTACCTGATTCCAAAGATCTCTTTGCCACACTGTGGCTGGGTCACTATTTTGATCTATATACTTTTTATTCTGCCAGTTTACCATCATGTCTGATCTATAAATTTGATAATCGTCAAACACCTTGGCGATTTTTATGGCAAGTTGATATTCTTTTTTCCCGGTATGATCATCTTTAATATAATCAAAAATAGCTTCAAACTCTGGCTTGGAATTTTTTGTATGGAGCTGCTTCATTATAGACCAAAAAATTGTATCTTCGTCCAGATCGCGATCTGAACCGTTAAAGACCTGACAATCATTTAATATCTGATCTATAATTTGTCTTGGAAATACGAAATGAGTATTGGCACAAATGCCAAACTTTTTGGCTAATTTAACCGTTACCCACTGCTTCATTCCACGGGATTGAACACCTATATATTCTGGTGTCATAGGATTTTTTGGAACCTGTTTTAAGACAGAGACCAAAACCTCTATGAGGGTTTCCATTCTATTGCTCTTATATAAATTTAACAAACCTATGACACCCTTTTCAACAGATTTGGAACTTGCTATTTGAAATACATTATATGGAACATCCTTTTTAAAAAATTAAATAATCAATCTCCTTCGAACTGGGTTATAGAAAAAACTTTACAATCTTTGATTTGATCTTTTCCGTTTAGGTCTGGAAGTTCCACAACAAAAGCACATTCAATAATGTCCGCCCCCAATTGCTTAACAAGTTTTACGGTTGCACCCACGGTCCCTCCAGTTGCAATAAGGTCATCAACAATGATCACTTTTTCATTTTTTCCCACAGCATCTTCGTGAATTTCGAGCGTATCTGTGCCATATTCAAGGGTATATGTTTCTTGAATAGTTTTAGAAGGCAATTTTCCTTTTTTTCTAACCGGAACAAAGCCAATGCCTAATTTATAGGCAAGTACCGCTCCAAAAACAAACCCTCTTGCATCGATCCCTACAATCTTATCAATATTCATGTCTTTATATCGATCATAAAGAATATCACATGAAGCAGCAAATGCATCAGGATCCTGCATCAATGTCGTTAAATCTCTGAAAACTACTCCTTCAATTGGCCAATTGGGTATACTTCTAATGGTATCTTTTAATTCCATTTCTTCCTTTTTCCCTGCTAAATTTTATGTGTTATTATTTTATTTTTGAAACGATATTTACCAACATTCTTTTTACATTGTCCGCATTATGATTAAACACTTCCAAAATTTCATCCCAGGTCACCGGTTCCTCATCTTCTTTCCAGCAATCATAATCAGTTGACATGGCCACTGCAGCGTATGGGATACCGGCTTCATTTGCAAGCATAGCTTCAGGCGCAGTTGACATATTAATCACATCAGCGTTCCACATTTTAAACATTTTAGATTCAGCTATAGTAGAAAACCTTGGTCCTTCTATGGTAACAACACATCCCTTTTCATGGACAGACAAATCGAGTTCTTTTGCTGTTTGATAAAGCAATTGCCTTAAATTTTCATCAAAAGGTTTTGCCATTGCGGTATGCACCGGACCATCTTCAAAAGAATCAGCAAACGTGTTTTTTCTAAATCGAGTAAAATCAATGAATTGATCTAAAATGACTAAATCTCCTCTATCAATTTGTTGCCGCAAACTTCCGCAAGCAGTGGTCGCAATAATATGTGTCACCCCAGCTTTTTGAAGTGCCTTAATATTTGCCCGATTGTTAACCTGAGTTGGGCTAAATTGGTGTTTCCGGCCATGACGGGCGATAATGACGATATCAACACCATTAATATCTCCAGACAAAAGCGTAGAAGAAGGCGAACCGTATTGAGTGGTTATATTAAGTTCTTCTGTATTTTTCAAAATATCAGGATCATCCAGTCCGGAACCGCCAATAATACCAACTTTAATCATACGTCTCTCCTTTTGATAAATAATATCTTTTATTTTAAATTAGTGTTTTTATAAATGCGCCTACCATAATTGTATTAACTTATCAAGAATGAGAATGATTAATTTCTGAACTGTTTTTTAAAAAAAATAAAAAATTATTTTCTTTTTAACCTAAAAACGATAGCATAATAATAATTTCTCTTAGAATTAAATATAGTTCAAACAAAAGGAAGATCAGGCATGAAGATACTCGTTGTTGACGACGAACTTGTCAGTAGAAAAAAAATGATGAAGATTCTCTCAGATTCAGGACAATGTGAGGGAGTTAAAGATGGCAAAGCCGCAATTAGTGCTGTCGTAAAATCTTTAGAAGACTGGAAGCTCTATAAACTAATTACTCTTGATGTAACTATGCCAAACCTTAATGGCATACAAGTGCTGGACGCCATACGAAAACTTGAGGAAGAACGCGGTCTTGACGATGATGAAAAAACAAAAATTTTAATGGTCACCTCTCATTCGGATGTAGAAACAGTTAAAGCGTGTGTTGGAAAATGTGATGGTTATGTTATTAAGCCATTTAATAAAGAAGTCATGGTTGAAAAAATGAAAAAGATCGGTCTTTCTTAATTGTTGTTATAGTTATGGCTATTGAAATCGAAAAAAAATTTCTATTAAAATATCTTCCAAAAGAATCTCTTTCAAATCCTGTATTCATCAGTCAGGGATATCTGCTCAATAAAAAAGAAACTGTCGTTAGAATTCGTCTTGCAGACAAAAAAGCGTTTATGACAATCAAAGGATTAACCACCAATAGTGCCCGCAAAGAATATGAATATTCTTTGCCCTATGACGATGCAAAAGAAATGATCGACCTTTTTTGTAAAGAAGGTCTGGTTGAAAAAAAAAGATACAAAATTGCTCATAAAGGATTTATCTGGGAAATAGATCAATTTTCCGGGAACAATACCGGCTTAGTGGTTGCTGAGATTGAACTTGAACATATTGACCAATTATTTGAAAAACCAGATTGGGTTGGCTCAGAAGTAACCCAAGATCCTCGATATTATAATTCAAACTTAATTCAAAATCCGTATTCAACCTGGCAGTTATAAAAAAACCTTAAATGCCCTTAAATACACCATCTCTTTTTTTTATCTGTAAATAAAGACTTACCAGCAAAAGTAGCATGCACGAACCAAGATGGGTTAGATCCAATATAATGATCATTGAATGATTCATATAAATACCGGGAAGATTTTTAACCATCATCAATACACCCGAAATAATTAATCCGATAATTATAAACGCATGTATATATCCGGATATCGCAATCTTTTTTGATACAGATCTTGTCAAAAGTAAATTGAAAAGAACATAAAAAACAAACACAATTAATAAAAACGCCATTGTATAATGAAGAATATGGGTGATATAAAATTTTGCCAACCAGCCAAACCCCGGTATGTCCGCGATATAATAACGTTTAAAGATTGGCATCTGTGCAAACCCAGACATGGTAATAAAAAAAAGAAGTGTCCAATATATTTTTTGTAGTAAAGGTTTTGGGGACATAATTATTTATCCTCCTTAGAAGCCAGATAAAATTTACCAAGTGCCGCAAACATACCTGCAAACGGCGCAATTATCATGGCCTTTGCAAGCATAGTTCCATCAGCCATCATATCTTTGACCCTTTGAAAGTGTGGTTTACCTTTGTCTTTATCAATGGATTCATTCAACTGATCAAACGGTATTGGAGAAACATAAATGGTATTTGTTCCACCATTTTCGATTTCACCGTAAATATATCCATTCATCTCTTTTGCCAAAGCATGGGCGCGTTCTAAAATCTGTTTTTTAGGTCCAATCGTTTGAACATTCTCAGGGCAAATTTCAATACAAGCAGGAGCTTCCCCTTGCTCTATTCGTTGATAACACCGATGGCACTTATACATCACACCATTACCTGCAAATGCAGGAAGAATATCCAAATATAAACCCACACCTGTTTGTCTTTGAGGGATATCCCATGGGCAGACTTTTTTGCACTTAGAACCCCCAAGACATAAATCTGAATCAATCCGGGAGAGACCGTTTTCTTCCTGCTTTAATGCTCCCCAGGGACATAATTTAACACACGGTGGATTTTCACAGTGCATACATCGTCGCGGAATGTTTAATTCAACACTTTGGTCATCAATCATTACTTGAGCCTGTTGAATAAAAAGCCAGTTATAAGGCGTCAATCGATCGGTAACATCGGTCTTATCGGACCAATCTTCCACTGGAACTCTTGGTGGGTACATTTTGGGGAAAGGCTTTTTGGGGTTTGGAAAATCTGCTTCATTGACTTGCCTGCAAGCATCGACACAGGCTTCACAACCGATGCATTTACTAATATCGATCAAGGTAATCAAAGTTTCTTGTTTCTCATGAACTAATTCAGTAATCGGTTTTGCAATACTACGGGTTGCCACCACCGACCCTGCTGCTACAACAGAAGTCTTTAAAAAAGTTCTGCGTGAAATTTTTGACATTCTATTTCCTCTTTAAATCGTTTCAATAAATTTCTTTAAACTCATTTTTTTATAACTTTTGGTATGAATATATTCTAGAATGTTTAAGAATTTTGTTTCATCAAAATATCCTGAAATAGCATTAATTTTAGTTGCATCCGGTTCAAGAAACCAGGTGGTTGGCAAAGCCCTTACTTTCCATTCTGTAGAAAGTTCACGATGAATATCAGTATTTACCTTTATGCTGATAAAATTTTGTTTTAAATATGCGAGCACCGCTTTATCTTTAAATGTCGTTTTTTTCAGTTTGATACAAAAAGAACACCAGTCAGCATAAAAGTATAAAAAGATCGGTTTGTCCTGCTCCTTTGCTATTTGAAACCCTTGCTCGAATGTCTTCCATTCTATGGAATTGTCAATATCCATCTCAATTGAACTGTTAGAAAATCCTTTTTGCGAATACCGATTATTATAAATCATGATACTTAAAAATGCGATTACAGCGAGAATAATAATCAGTATATTTTCTTTTTTCATATTTTATCCTTTGTGTTAGAAGGCAATTCATACCGTTTATTTATTATAATTACCTTTCTTTAATCCAAATTTATATAACAGCAATGTCTATGCCAAAGCGATTTTTTAACACTTTATTAACAGTTTTTCCTGCTTATATAATCATGCAAACTTTCAAACCTATGTACTACGTTGTGTCTTTACAGATTAGAAAACATATTTTATTAATAAGCACATGTTTAAAAAAACCATATTTTCAACTCTATATCAAAGGATAATATAATGACGGACAACGTTTTAATTGTACTTTCTTGTGGCACTGACAATCCGAACCGAGCAACTCGTGGACTTTTTCTTGCGACTATTGCAAAAAAACAAGACAAAAAAGTTACCGTTTTTTTACTTGATGAGGCTGTATACCTTGCCAGAAAGGGTGCCACTCAAAACTTAAAAGCAGCAACAGGCGATTCTGCAGACGACTCCATGGCATATCTTCAAGCGCATGAAATCCCAATCCTTGTATGTACACCATGTGCTGCAGCACGATTCATTAAAGAAGAAGATCTTGATGAGGGCTGTAGAATGGCTACGGCGGCTGAGTTAATAAATCTTGCGTGCGATGCAGCAACAATTAGTCTATAAAACCGCTTTATTTTAACTCAATTTTATGTTTTTTAATGCGCTTCCATATGGTGACTCTGGAAACGCCTAAGATCTTTGCAGCAAGAGTTTGGTTTCCATCCGATTGTTGAAGTGCCTCCAGAAGCCTTTGTTTTTCAGAGTGTCCTACTTTTACAGACCCGGTATTGATAGATGTTGATAACGTGGTTTTTAATGGTCTATGACCGGCAATTTTTTCAGGTAAATGTTCGGGACCTATACTTTTTTCTCTTGCCAGAACAAATGCATATTCAACGCTGTTTCTCAACTCTCTAATATTCCCTGGCCAATTATACCCTAACATCAGTCGCATCGCTTCTGGTGTAAAACCCAAGATATTTTTTTTTGTTTTTTGAACATGTACATCAATAAAATGTTGTATAATCAGAGTGATATCGTCTTTGCGTTGTCTTAAAGGTGGACAAATTATAGGAAATACATTAATTCTGAAAAATAAATCTTCTCTAAATGTCCCCTGCTCAATCATTTTTTCAAGGTTTTTATTAGTGGCGGTCACAATTCGTACATCAATTGGGATAGATTGATTTGCGCCAACCCTCTGGATCATTTTTTCTTCCAAAACCCTTAGTAGTTTCACTTGAACTGATAAAGGGATATCACCAATTTCATCTAAAAAAATAGTTCCGGTATGGGCCGCCTCAAATCGCCCTAATCGATCACTATTTGCACCCGTATATGCACCTTTCACATGACCGAACAACTCACTTTCTAAAATATTTTCACTTAAAGCGGCACAATTTACCTTAACAAATGGCTTAGAAGCCCTATTTCCTGTTTCATGAAGAGCCTTTGCAACCATTTCTTTGCCAGTACCACTTTCACCTAAAATCATAACCGGTGTGTCCAAGGATGCGACACTTTCAATATGTTCGTACAACCGCCTCATCAAGGGGGTACGACCGATAATACCGTGAAAACCGTCATCAACATGGTACATCCTTTTAATAGAGGCCAATTCATTTTTATAATTTATATTCTCTGAAATATCCTTGAGGGTCTCTACAGCCCCTATAATTTGATGCTCCTCATCAAAAAGGACAGTGGCACTTTTAACGACAGGAATTGTTTGATTATGACGATTGGTAATCACACATTTTTTTGCCCGGATAAATTTTTCAGAAAACAACCCACACCAATCCTTACCTTTTCCTTTCCCCACTATTTTACAACCCGTACAATTTAATATTCTGCAGGACTGGCCCTTAAGTTCTTCTTCTGTGTAGCCTGTAATTAGTTGAGCGGTTTGGTTCGCTGCTACAAAAGTTCCTTTTTCATCAACAATAATTATTCCATCCTGAACCGCATCTATTATAAGCCGCCAATGCTGACCAATTTTCATGCATCCTCCTATAATTAACAGTGTTAATTAACATGTTAACATTTAATTAACACTGTTAACAATGCTTAAAATACTTAACCATTTAAAAAACATCAAATATATCTAAGATTATAGGTACTTAACGTTCGAAAAAGCTCGATATTCTTTTAGTGGCACACTCATTGCTCTATTGTAATCAAAAAAGACCTTTAGATATAAAAATGAGAATAAAAATTATAAAAAAGGAGCACAGATGAAAACAACAAATTTTAAATTATTGATTATAACCATCGTAACATCCCTGATAATGTTTTCTGGTTCGGCCCTATACGCTGCCGAATCCAATAAAGATACCGCCTGGATGTTTAACGACATTGTTGACGCTCAATTTGTAAAATCGCACATTGCAGTACCCATGCCTGAAAATGTAATACTGATAGATGCAAGACCCTATAAAGGTAAATTCATTAAAGGCCATATTCCCGGGGCGGTTAATATACCGTTTTCTGAATTTGATAAAAAAACAAATCTCTTACCAGAAGATAAAAGCACACTTTTAATTTATTATTGTGAGGGCATCAAATGTAAACTGAGTCATAAGTCAGCTAAGAAAGCCCAAAAATTAGGTTACAAAAATATTAAAGTTTATGCTAAAGGATATCCGGAATGGGTCAGCCTCAAAGACAATTATGGCTCCATCAGCGTGGAACAGGTTGCTAAACAAATTGCTGCTAATAAAACAATGGTTATAGATTCTCGACCTCAAAAAACCAAGTTCAATAAGTCCCATATTCCAACTGCGATCAGTATCCCCTTTTCACAGTTTGATAAACTTAACGGAAAACTACCCAGAGATCTTAATACACCTATTATTTTTTACTGTGGCGGTCTGAAATGTCGCTTAAGCCATAAATCTGCCTCAAAAGCATTGAAAATAGGCTATACAGATGTAAAAGTGTTTGCAAAAGGTTACCCAGAATGGAAAAAAACATACGGCGAATCTGCAAATACTGTCCAGGCAAAAGCAGGAGAAATTGAGGGGTCCATTGATTTAGAGCAATTTAAATCCATTCTTGCAAATAACCCGGACTCTATTCATTTAATAGATGTTCGAGATTCAGATGAATTTGAAAAAGGGTCTTTTAAAACTGCCATCAATATTCCAATTGAAAAACTGGAAGCTAAAATTAAGGACCTGCCAGATAGTAAACCCATTGTTTTTGCTTGTTCTACGGGTGCCAGAAGTGGAGAAGCATTCTATATGGTAAAGGATGTCAGAGAATCATTAAAAGATGTTTATTATGTTGAGGCCCAAATTGACTTCAAAAAAGACGGTACTTACGAAATACAAAAACCAAAATAAATTTAAAAAATATCAAACAGGAGATATACAATGTTAAAAAAATTAATCATCTACTTTATGGTACTGATGTTTTCTATAACAGGTCTGAATACAGTTTTTGCAGCACAAGGCCCCGATGGCAATAAAAGAAAAGGCAAATATACGTATCGGAAGGTGTATAAAGCCTGTTCCGAGGCCGGTGAAGTTGAATCCTCTGTCCCAAAAATCAGCCCTGCTGATAAAAAAATGAATGAATGGAAAACCATCTTTGAAAATAGACAATTCAATGAATTTGGTTGTCTGAAATATTGGGAAAAACTATCAGACAAAGATATTCTCGATATTTACTCATATTTTTACAATTATGCCGCTGATTCACCAACACCTGCAACATGTAAATAAAAAAAACATACCATCAGGGATACTCTTATGAGAAAGCGAGATAAATACTGTTTTCCAATAATTTCAACAATAATAATTCTATTGTTTACCTTTTCATTTCAATCTGTGTATGCTTCTTCCTTGCCCAATGGGGATGAAGCACCTGGGCGAAAATTGGCCAAACAGGCAGTAAAAAACAGCAAACGATGGACCACAACAGATCACGCCAAAATTGATGCATTAAACCAGGATTTTAATTCAGGAGATGAGGTTACCCAAGCCTGTCTTTCCTGTCACTCAGAAGCCGCAACCCAATTTCATAAATCCATTCATTGGACCTGGTTAGCTTCCGGTGACAAAAAAGATATGCGATATGGCAAAGCTGGATATTCTGTTAATAATTATTGTATTTCTGCAAATGCCATGGAGGATAAAGGGTGTTTATCATGCCATCCAAGCTGGAATAAAAAAGGAGACAAAGGAACTGTCAATTGTTTGGTTTGTCATAACAATTCCGGCTTTAATTTTACCGAAACATTCTCTGATATTCAGGCATTTTCCCAGGATCAAGATCCTGAAACAGATGAAATTGTTAATGAACTTCAAATGGAGGTTAAGCAGGCCGTTTCAAAGATAATCCTGCCTGGTAGAAAAAGTTGTGGCGACTGTCATTTTCTTGGTGGTGGTGGTGACGGGGTAAAACATGGCGATCTTGATACGTCATTAACCAATCCAAACCGAAAGCTCGATGTCCATATGGGAACGGATGGTGAAAATTTTTCCTGCACACGATGCCATACCACAGTTGACCATAATATCGCTGGAAGAATTTATACCAACCCAGCAGTAGAGACAAGAAAAAGCCTGATAGAAGATGATTTGGCTCCCAAAATCACGTGTGTTTCATGTCATAGCAGCGCGCCCCATAAAAATGATTCCAAGATGAATGATCATACAGATGTCGTTTCATGCCAGGCATGTCATATTCCTGAATTCGCCAGAGTTAACCCCACAAAGATGTGGTGGGACTGGTCAAAATCAGGAAAGATGAAAAATGGGAAACCTTACGTTGAAAAAGGTGCTTTTGGAAAACCTGTTTACAAAACCATGAAAGGCGAATTTAAATGGGAAAAAAATGTTTTGCCTGAATATTTCTGGTTTAATGGATCATTGACCAGTATCACTGCCGACGATGTTATTGATCCCTCTGAACCGGTAAAGGTCAACCATCCTGTTGGGGATAAAACTGATCCCCAGGCCCGAATTTTTCCATTTAAAATTCACCGCGGCAAACAACCCTATGATAAAATCAGCAATAAATTAGTAGCCCCATTGTTAACAGGCAAAAAGGGCTATTGGACCACCTATGATATGAATGAAGCGATTTTGTTAGGTAATAAAGCCATCGGAATTCCTTATTCTGGTCAATTTGATTATGTTTCAACAACCTCTGCATTTCCAATAACTCATATGGTGGCTCCTAAAGAAAATGCGCTCACCTGTAATGAATGTCACAGCAGAACATCTTCAAGGCTTTCCAATATTACCCAGATATACCTGCCTGGCAGAGACAAATCATCTTTGTTTGATACCATCGGGTGGTTATCGGTTTTTGGGGCATTTGCAGGCGTCTTGCTCCATGGACTTGGACGTTTTTTCGTTCGTAAAAATGGCAGAGAGGAATAAATGAAAGATAAAAATACTATCAAAATATATCTATACACTCGGTTTGAGCGTCTTTGGCACTGGTTGCAGGGCTTAATGATCATCTGTCTTATTGTTACAGGATTTGAAATTCATGGTACTTATACACTTTTGGGTTTTCAAAAAGCGGTCAATCTTCATAATTTGATTGGCCTTACCTGGCTGATAATGTTTGCATTCTTTGTTTTCTGGCTATTAACCACCGGAGAATGGAAGCAATATATTCCCACCACTAAAAAACTTATTTTAGTATTTAAATATTATATGTGGGATATTTTTAAAGGCAAACCGCATCCAATTCAAAAGTCTAAAGGTGCCAAGCATAATCCTTTACAGCGCTTAGCATATTTAGGGATTTCAGCCATGTTGTTGCCGATTCAAATGACAACAGGTCTATTATACTATTTATACAATGATATACCACAAATCTTTGAATTACCGGTAATTGCCATTATGCACACATTTATCGCCCTGTTACTCTTAAATTTTTTAATTGTTCATGTCTATATGACCACCACAGGACATTCTTTGTTTAGCCATATCGCAGGGATGATAACCGGATGGGAAGAAGTTTTTGAAACCACCCAAATTGATGCATGGGAAACAAAAGCAACTAAAAAAAACTAATTGTTACCGGGGTAGATCCTATCTCTACCCTGGCAACAACTCAGCAGCATTATGTCTCATCGCCATGAAACAATATTGTTTCAATTTTACCATTTATCTTCTATCATTTAATGATTTTAGATCTATTAAAAGTTCATCCCCCCATTAAATTGAAAGTGTTAAAAAAATTCAAAACCCCCTTGAAATAGGAGTTAAAATCATTTAAGCTTCATATATTTCTCTACTAATTTAAAAATTATTTTCCACCTTTTAGCATCGGCACACTACTTGCTGTAAGCTATATAAATTTTAAATCACTATCCTTAAAGGAGGATCTTAATGAAACGCACGTACAAGTTCACAAAATAATTGAAAACAATAACAAGGTTTAATCTAAAAATTATGCCCGCCTATTTAATATTTTTATAATTTGGAGGACTTTATGGATCCGGTTTTTCTATCAAGGTTGCAATTTGCTGCAGCAACCATGTTCCACTTTCTTTTCGTACCCCTGACTCTCGGACTTTCCGTAATCATTGCATATATGGAAACCAAATATGCAAAAACAGGAGATAAAATCTACTTACAGATGACGAAATTCTGGGGCAAACTATTTTTAATTAACTTTGCCTTGGGGGTTGTAACTGGAATTACACTTGAGTTTCAGTTTGGTACTAATTGGTCCAGATACTCAGAATATGTGGGAGATGTATTTGGATCTTTATTGGCTATTGAAGCATCAGTCACCTTTTTTTTAGAATCTACTTTCATCGGAATCTGGATATTTGGCTGGAAAAGACTATCCGCCAAAGCACATGCCGCCGTTATGTGGGTGATTGCCTTCGCTGGTAACCTTTCAGGCATTTGGATCTTAACTGCTAACGGGTTTATGCAACATCCTGTTGGGTATACCATTCGAAACGGTCGTGCAGAACTTACTGATTTTTTTGCTGTACTCTTTAACTATCATGGTATTCTTGAGATTTTTCATATGCTGCCATCGGGTCTTTTGTTGGCCGCATTTTTTATTATGGGTATTTCAGCCTATCATCTATTAAAAAAACAACATGTTGATTTATTTACCCGATCATTTAAAATTGCCTTAACCGTTGGGATTACTTGTTCGATTTTTGTTGCAATTGTAGGCGATTTACATGGTACTAACGTTGCTAAAAATCAACCGGCTAAACTTGCTGCTATGGAAGCACACTGGGAAACTCAAACCAAAGCCCCCATCGTTTTATTCGCAATCCCGGATGAAAAGAATGAAAAAAATTTAATTGAGATCGGTACTATCCCAGGAATATTAAGTTTTTTAGGATTCCACGATTTTAATGCCGAGGTTGTAGGACTTAAAGATATTCCAAAAGATGAACGTCCGCCAGTACTTCCAGTCTTCATAGGATTCAGAACCATGGTAGGTATTGGAACCATTCTTATCCTTTTAAGCCTTTACGGATGGTTCCGCAAAGATAAACTATTAGAGAGTCCCGGATATTTAAAATTAATGTTACTTTCGATCCCCCTTCCCTACATAGCTATCGAAATGGGATGGGTGGTAGCAGAAGTCGGCAGACAACCCTGGATTGTTTATGGTGTTTTGAAAACTGCCCATGCCGCATCTCCAATTGACGGTATACAGGTCTTGTTTTCTTTAATCGGTTTTATTGTGGTATATGGTTTATTAGGAGCTGTAGGCTTTTATCTGATGACCAAATATGTCAAACAAGGTCCAGAGGCCTTGACTAATTAAATCATACAGGAGCTTTAAATATGGAA
>JAWSVH010000161.1:0-5705 GCA_033852015.1 Desulfobacula sp. | reverse complement strand
GCATTATGCCAAGTAAAGTGAAGGGTGAGCCCAGTCATGAAAAGACAACATCGCCTGGGGAGTTGATCATCATGAGTGGTGGCCGTGTGGGTAAAGACGGTATCCATGGTGTGACGGCTTCGTCTGAAAGCTATTCTGAAAATACCCCAGCTGGTCATGTCCAGATAGGTGATCCATATACCCAGAAGAAAATGCATGATTTCCTTTTGATCTGCCGGGATGAGGGTTTGATTCCTTTTATAACAGATAACGGTGGTGGCGGATTGTCTTCGTCGGTGGGTGAATCAGCCATGCTTTCCAATGGATGTGAAGTCTGGCTGGACAAGGTGCCGCTTAAGTACGAAGGTCTTGATATGTGGGAGATCTGGATTTCAGAATCCCAGGAGCGAATGACGATTTCGGTCAAGCCTGAAAATCTGGACCGGTTCATGGAACTGTCCTCAGAGCATGAAGTGGAGAGCACTGTAATTGGTGAATATACAGATACAGGTAAGCTGCATATAAAATATAAAAATGAAACCTGTGCTTATGTGGATATGGATCTTCTGGATAAAGGGTTTCCATCCTGGGAATTTGATGCGGTTTGGTTACCACCTCAGATGCGTGGCTTAACAGAACCGGTGATCAGTACGCCGTCCGATTTTAATTCTCTGATTCTTTCTATGCTGGATCGTCCCAATATCTGTTCAAAAGAGTGGATCATGCGTCAATATGATCATGAAGTTCAAGGCGGTTCTGTTGTTAAACCGCTGGTGGGCGTAAATCAAAATATTCCTTCTGATGCATCGGTTACTCGGCCAATATTAACATCTTCAAAGGGGCTTGCCTTTTCACAAAGTCTTCTACCCTGGTATTCAAAAATTGATGCATATCATATGATGACATGCAGCATTGATGAGGCGGTTCGAAGGCTGATTTCTGTGGGGGGTAATTTTTATCATATTGGTGGCCTGGATAATTTTTGCTGGCCAAATATCCAGTTTGATGAAAAGAAGAATCCAGATGGAAAATTTAAGGCAGCTCAGTTGGTTCGGGCATGTCGGGCGTTGAAAGATACCTGTGAAAATTATGCAATCCCGCTATTGAGTGGAAAAGACAGTATGTATGTGGATGGTCATTTAGAAGGTGCATATGGAGAGCGTATTAAAGTTTCTGCGCTTGAAACCGTACAGATTTCTGCGACGTCGGTCATTGACGATGTTTTAAAATGTGTATCCATGGATCCCAAAATATCAGGAGATTTGATCTATGTTTTGGGATCAACCGCCAATGAGCTTGGTGCATCTGAATTTTATGAGATGTTTCATCGGACAGGTTTGAATGTCCCACATGTGGATTTTGATAAAAATAAAGCGCTGTATATTGCCGTTCAGGCAGCAATTGAAAATGAACTTGTGGCATCCTGTCATGCAGTTGCCAGAGGTGGATTGGGTGTTCATCTGTCTTATATGGCTATGGCCGGACAACTGGGGCTTGAAGTTAAACTGTCAGCGCTTGCCTTGAATGAAAATCGAGGTCATTTATCTGATGAAATTGTTATGTTTTCAGAATCTGCTGGCAGATTTATTGTTACCGTTGCCAAGGAAAATCAGGCTGATTTTGAAAAAATATTTGAAGGAATGGCATTTGGTTGTGTGGGGCTTGTGACTGACAGCCACGATCATTTGAAAATTTGGGGCCTAAAAAATAATCAAGAGAATAATCAAGATGAAAATCCTTTGACTGACCTTTCAGCAGCCCAGTTGGGTACTGCATTTAATAAGGCCTTTGGAGATATGATATGAAAAAGGTTAACGCACTGATATTAACCGGATTTGGATTGAACTGCGACAATGAAACTGCGTTTGTGTTTGAACGTTCAGGCGCCATTGCCCATAGAGTACACATTAATGCCCTTATCTCAGGAAAGGTGAAATTGGAAGATTTTCATATCCTTGCATTTGGGGGGGGCTTTTCCTGGGGTGATGATCATGGCGCAGGTGTCATTCAAGCACTAAAATTAAAGAACCATATTGGTAAAGATCTATTGGAATTTGTCGCGCAAAAAAAATTGATCATTGGTATCTGTAATGGGTTTCAGGCATTGGTTAATCTGGGCCTTTTGCCCGGACTTGATAATGATTATACCAAACGTTCTGTCTCTGTAACCTATAATGACTGTGGTAATTTCAGGGATCAATGGGTTCACCTTATCGCAAACTCTGACAGTCCTTGTGTCTTTACAAAAGGCATGGATATGGCAGATTTTCCCATTCGGCATGGAGAAGGTAAATTTATTGCTGATCAGGGTATGATAGAAAAACTGGTGGCCAGTAACCAGGTTGTATTTCAATATGCAGATAAAAAAGGGCAACCAGCAGATGGCCAATTCCCTTTAAATCCAAACGGTTCATTAAATGATATCGCCGGTATTTGTGATCCAACAGGAAGGATTTTTGGCCTGATGCCGCATCCGGAAGCGTACAATCATGTTACCAATCATCCAGACTGGACAAGAGATGCACAAAAGCTTAAGCGTCAGGATAAAACCGTTGACCCGGAAAAAACCATTGGTATCCAGTTGTTTCAAAATGGAGTAGATTATATTCAGAACACCTTCTTTTAAAAAAAAGGCAGGGCAATCTTGTGTTGGGAACCATTGTAAATTGTTTGACTATTATTGCAGGTAGTCTTTTAGGCCTTTGTTTTAAAAATGGTATTCCTGAAAAATATAACCAGACAGTGATGCATGCCGTTGCTTTGTCTGTTGTTCTCATCGGTATAAAGATGGCGTTGGACTGTGATGATATTTTGATTATTATCATAAGCCTTGCTATTGGTTCTTTAATCGGAGAGTGGGTGGGAATAGAAGCATACCTTGAACGTCTCGCACAGTTTCTTGGCAATAAATTTTCGAAAAATTCCGGAACATTTTCCACGGGTTTTGTTACAGCGTCTTTGTTGTTTTGTGTGGGTTCAATGGCTGTTGTCGGCTCTTTAGAAAGTGGATTTACAAACCAGCATGATACCTTGTTTGCCAAGTCTACTTTAGACGGGATTGCCAGTATTATTTTAAGTTCATCTTTTGGGATCGGGGTTATGTTTGCAGCAATCCCTGTGTTGATTTATCAGGGCGTGATTACGCTTTTAGCAGGGGTTTTAAAACCATATTTAATCCCTGTGGTGATAAGTCAGATGTCTGCTTCCGGTGGATTGCTTATAGTTGCCATTGGCCTGAATATGTTGCGGGAGAAAAAAATAAAAGTGGGTAATATGCTCCCGGCAATTTTTATTCCCCTGATCTATTATTTTATAAAGTCTTTGTTTTAGCCTTCAAAATATTCTTTTTGTCGCATATCTTTTAAACTAAAGCTTGTAACCATCTCTTTAATTGTTCTGGCCGTTAAAATTTTTTCAAATGGAGCCGGTGTATTATTGATTTGTCGGTCAAATTTTTTCGTTAATGCCTTTTGAAGAGAATAAAAAATATCTTTGTGTTTTGGGTGGCAGTCAATTGGATTTTGCGTTGTACCTTTTACATCTTTTCCCAGATTTATCACCGGCGTTTTAAAACTGGATGCAATGACCAGTCCTTCAAAAAAATTACTGATCATGGCAGAACTATATTTTATAGCACAACCAAAATCAGTCAGATCCTTAGAGGGTAGTATAATGACCTGGTCTGGATATTCATTGGCAAAGGACCGGGTCATCTGGTTAATAATTTTGCCAAGGCCAGTGGTCTTTTGTTGAGAAAACACCAGTTTCAAATCTGAGAATTCTTTTGCACAAAGGGTGTTTAAAATATTATTGAATGCGGTTTCATTGGCAGAACCAGCAGAAAGATCCGGTTCAAAAGTGGTAAATATAAAAGCGTCATCTTTGTTCAGACCCATAGATTTGGAAAAGGTTTCTTTTGATGGTAAGAATGTTTTTTTTATATTTTCCATAAGAAGAGGCCCGACATTAAATACATTTTGTGGGTGCTCGCCAAATTTAATTATTTGCTGGCGATATTTCTTTGTTGAGGTGAAATGTAACTGGCTGAGTTTGGTGATTCCATATCCATAGGATTGATCCTGGGCATCAAATTCTGATTTTTCACCCTCAATGTGGGCAATGGGGATTTGGTTCAAAGAGGCACAAATGGCAGCCACATAAGTGGGGTGGTCATTGCCCGATAAGATGACGATGTCTGGCTGTATTTGTTTTAACAACCGGTCATATTCTTTTTGTTCAAAATTAATGGTCTGTTGAGGTGTGTATTGTCTTTGTGAATTGATTTGAGCATCGATTTTCTGATCCATGGTGAAACCATTTTGTTCCAGGCGACTGTGAGTGATTGAAAACTCAGGAGTTTGATATTTTTCTGTGAAAATGACATTTAAGCAGGCCAAAGGATCCTGTATGATTTCAGCCATTAATGGTTTTAAAATATGATAATCAATAAATGATCCTGCAATGATACATATATTTTTCATACTTATCCTTTAATAAAGCAATTAATGCCCAATAGCCTGTTTTCCAGGGGAATTTTTTTCCCGCTTTTGATTTGGTAGGAGGCTTGATTCTTTTTAAAACATGTAAACCGCAGGTTTTTGGGTTCATGGTCACCTTCCTTTTAGTTTGTTTAAATAAAGAAAATGCATAAATCATGCCGGATGCTGTGAAAAATTTTGTGTCAGGATGTTTTTTTGGGGTATGTTCGGTGATAAACGTTTAAAGAATCTACCTTGGGGTTCAGACCGATTATGTGGGATCTTTATTTTATCCGGTTGCATCTTTTATTTAATATGTGCTAATTACTTTCAATATGAAACAGTATTTAATAGACGGGTTAGGGTTCAAAGACCATGAAAAACTAAAAGTTTATCTGGATAAATACCTGAAATCCTCTCCCCTTGGTGGAGTTTACTGGTTTGAGCTTGACAAAGAATTGCTAACACCTCTTCAAAAGAAACATGTTGAGTGTCAACCACATGTATTTGCACTGACGTTGGAAGAAACTTACCTGGTGTGTGAATTTTTAGTAAGAATTGAAAAAAATATAAAATGTGATTGTATGGGATATGCAACAAAGGAGCAGCGGAACTGGTTGATAGAACAGGCCGATGCTATCCTTGAAAAACTCGACATCCGCATTTAATCCCTATTTTAGGATATTTGTATGCTTAAACTCATTCCTCTTGGTGGTCTTGGTGAAATTGGTCTGAATATGATGGTGGTTGAATATGATGACGTTATGTTCATCATTGATGCCGGCCTTATGTTTCCAGAAGATCATATGTTGGGTGTGGATATTGTAATTCCAGCCATGGATTATATCCGTGAGAATCGGAGTAAGATTGAAGGGATTATTATTACTCATGCCCATGAGGATCACATTGGGGCATTGCCTTATCTGCTAAGAGAAATCAGGATACCGGTATATGGGACACCATTTACTCTTGAGATTGTTCGTAACAAGCTTATTGAGTTTGATCTGAATAAATATGTGGATTTAAACCTGGTTAATCCCGGAGAAATCCTCAATATCGATCCCTTTGAAATAGAGTTCATTCGTGTAAGTCACAGCACTGTCGATGGAGTGGGACTCGCTATTAATACTCCCGAAGGTCTGATCGTCCATACCGGTGATTTCAGGATCAGTCATAATGCTGATGAAATGAAAAATACGGATATTGCAAGTTTTGCAAGGATGGGGGGCAAAGGTGTTTTAGCATTGT
>JAWSVH010000160.1:0-9291 GCA_033852015.1 Desulfobacula sp. | reverse complement strand
AGACCCGAACCAGAATATTTGTAAACTTAAAAGAAGGTGTAAAAAAAGTGATTAGGAAGCTTTGGTTACTTTTCCAGCTTTAATACAGCTTGTACAAACATCTATCTTTTTTACGCAACCTTCTTTAATAACTGCACGAACCCGTTGAAGATTGGGATTAAATCTTCTCTTATTTAAATTATGGGCATGACTGACATTATTGCCAACCATTGGTTTTTTCCCGCAAACAGCACATTCTTTTGACATTTTTATACTCCTAAAAGAAAAATCTTTTTAACAAAAAAAATAACCTGGAATTGATACACCAAAAATAATATAAAGTAAAGAAATTTTTATTCTTTGTTTGCATATTGGTTTGCAAGTTCACGACATTTTGGGATTTTATTTAAAGCTTCTTTGCTTTCTTTTGATCCAGGATAATTCTCGACAATCTGTTCATACCTTTTTAAGGCAGCTTTGTATTTTTCGGTTTTCATATAAAAGTTAGCAACATAGAGTTCGTGGCCCGACAAGTTGTCTATGCAGATTAGAATATTATCCTGGGCTGTTTTGATGTGCTCACTTTTTGGAAAACGTTCGATCAGGCGGTTAAATTGCATGATGGCATTTTTTGCAGGTGTATTGTCCCTGTCCACCGTATCAATTTGGTCAAACCAGCAAAGTCCATTTCTGTATATGACGTAGGGAATGGCCTCATTCTTGGGGTGCATTTTTTCAAATTCTTCGTAGGCAACAATGGCTTCATCATATTCTTTAAGACCAAAATGAGCGTCACCAATTTTGAGTTCTGCTAAAATGGCATATTTACTGAACGGATACCAGTCTCTAAGGTCTGTATAGGCATTGATGGCCACTCTGTATTCTTGGGCGACAAAAGCAGAAGATGCCTCAGAAACAAGTTCTTCTGCACTTTTGCCACCTTCGTAAGTGGTTTCAAATAGCGAGCATCCAAAAAAAGGTAAGATTAAAGCAAATGCAAAAAGAAGTTTTTTCATGGTTACATATTCTCAATATAATGTTCGGCAGAAAGAGCTGCAATGGCTGCATCTCCAACGGCAGTTGTTATTTGTCTCAAGGGAGTTTCCCGGACATCACCTGCGGCGTATACACCGGGAAAAGATGTTTGCATGTGGGTATTTGTAGAAATAAATCCCCAGTCATCGGTATCGATTAAATCACCTAAAAAGGATGTGTTGGGTAAAATACCGATCCAGATAAAGCATCCATCTGCCTTTAACAGCCGTTCTTCATTAGTCTTAACATTCTTTACCTTGACGCCTTCCACGCCAAAGAAACCATCAATACCTGTCGCAACACTGTCCCAGACAAATTCGATCTTATCGTTTTCAAATGCTCTTTCTTGTAAGATCTTAGCTGCCCGAAGCTCATCTCTTCGATGAACCAGATACACTTTTTTTGCAAATTTTGTTAGAAAAAGCGCTTCTTGCACAGCGGTATCACCACCACCAACTGCGACAACTGTTTTCTCTTTGAAAAAAGGTGCGTCACAAGTGGCACAAAAGGAGACCCCTTTACCGATAAATTTGTCCTCGCCAATACCAAGATTTCTTGGAGAAGCACCCGATGCAACTATAATGGTTTTGGTCGTAATTGTTTTATCTTTTAGAATAATTTCTTTTACGCCTTTTTCTTTGCCATCAGGGGACAAGTTCAGGCCATGAACTTCAACCGTTTCTATTTTTAAGCCAAGGTCCTGGGCCTGAATTCTCATTTTTTCAGAAAGATCATATCCTGAAATGCCTTCAGGAAAGCCAGGATAATTTTCTATCCAGTCGGTGATCAGAACTTGACCGCCAGGGACAGCTTTTTCCAGAAGTAGGACATTCATTCTTGCCCTGGCAGCATAGATTCCTGCGGTGAGGCCGGCGGGTCCGGCACCGATAATTATTAGGTCATAGTCTGTTGTTGTCATTGGTTTCTCTCTTTTACAAAACCCCTTTGATTGTTTCTTCAAGCTTTTCTTTGGCAACCATGCCGGTAATTTGGTCTACAATTTCACCTTTTTTAAAGAAAATCAGAGTGGGAATTGCTTGAACCCCATATTTGCTGGGGCAGATGGGGTTTTCATCTACATTGACTTTTGCAAATGTCATATCTTTTCCATATTCTTTTTCCAGAGCTTCCACTGTGGGAGCAATTGCTTTGCAAGGGCCGCACCAGGGTGCCCAGAAATCAACCATTACGGGTTTGTCTGATTTAAGAATTTTTTCCTCAAAGGAATCATCGTCGATTTCAATTATATTCTGTGTCATGACTACCGTCCTAAGTAAAATTTGTGGTTAAAAACATCTTGTAAATATATGTTTTTATATTCTCATTGTCAATTCTTCAATGTGTCTGGCACTTTAAATGATCGGGTAAAGATTACCAGTTTTCTGCCAGTAATTCAAAATGAGCCTGGGGATGAACGCAGGCAGGGCACTCATCAATGGCTTGTGTCCCTTCATGAACATATCCGCAGTTTCTGCATCTCCATGTGGTGGACCTCTCTTTTTTGAAGACAAGGTCGTTTTCAACATTGATAGCTAATTCAGCATATCTTTTACCATGTTGCTTTTCTGCTATAGCAATCATTTCAAATACCGTGGCAATATCATTGAACCCTTCTTCTTTTGCCGTTGCAGCAAAGCCAGGATACATTTTTGTCCATTCAAATTCTTCTCCAGCAGCAGCTTCCTTGAGGTTTTCAAGTGTGGAGCCAATTACGCCCGCAGGAAAAGTGCCAGTGACTTCTACCTCACCACCTTCAAGAAATTTAAAAAATCTTTTGGCATGCTCTTTTTCTTGATTGGCGGTTTCTGTAAAAATTTCAGATATTTGAACAAACCCTTCTTTTTTAGCCGCACTTGCAAAATAGGTATAACGGTTTCTGGCCTGTGATTCACCAACGAATGCGGTTAATAGATTTTTTTCGGTTTGAGTTCCTTTTAGGCTTGTCATATGTATTTTCTCCTTAAAGTTATGGTTTATTCTGTAAATATGGTTTGGATAAAATTATTCATTTGTTCAAAGCTGATTTTATTCACCTGGGCGTGTCCAATGCTTTCTAAGAAAACATAAAATAAATCATGGCCCTGTTTCTTTTTATCTTTTCCTGCAGCACTGATGATGTCCGCAGCGTTATAGTTAAGTTCTGTGGGAAGGTTTAAATCATTTAAAATGCGGGTAATTCGCTGGACATCTTCAGCGGTTAAAAGTCCTTGTTCTTTGGAAAAGAGGGCTGCTGCCACCATTCCCATGGAAACTGCGCTTCCATGACCGGTTTTCGTTTGTTTTGTTCTTTCTATCTTTTCAATGGCATGGCCAATGGTGTGTCCAAAGTTAAGTTTTCGCCGTTCTCCCGCTTCTCTTTCGTCTTGTTGAACCACCTTGGATTTGATGTCCACGGAATCGGCTACCAGCTTAAAAATAGTATCATAGTCAAGGTTAAGCGCTTTTTCCTTGTTTTGTTCTATAAAAGCAAGCATGCTCGCATCACGGATGAGTGCATGTTTGACAATTTCAGCCAGTCCGTTTGAAATTTCTTCTTTGGGCAGGGTGTTGAGCATTTCAATATCACAGATGACAAATTCTGGTTGGTTGAATACTCCCACCATGTTTTTAAAAGATGTTAAATTAACGCCATTTTTCCCGCCAACACTTGCATCCACCTGGGATAGAAGGGAAGTGGATACAAAGCCGAACTTTACACCCCTAAGGAAAATAGAAGCAACAAAGCCTGTGATATCGCAGACAATACCGCCGCCGATTCCCACAATAAAACTTGAGCGGTCACAGGAAAGATCGATCAGCTCTTTTAATATGGTTTCAACCGTTTCAAGGGTTTTGATCTCTTCGCCTGTGCCAATAGTGATTACCGGGGCTTCTGGGAAGTCTTTGGCATATAGCCTTTTGATGTTCTCATCTGTAATAATGACGACTGGAGTTGTGGGTAGATATTTTTTTATGTTTTTTAGGCGTTCTCCTACATGGATGGAAGATAGCCGATTTTCACCTTTAACGTGGAATGTTTTCATTCTTATCTCTTTATTATATGGGTATTATTCATTTGAATTTTGTATCAGTATTCATTGTTTTGAGCAATAAAAAAGGGGTTTGTATTTGGTTTCTATAGGGTGTGTTCCCGAGATTAACGGCATAGACATGTAAATTTATTAAATTTTATTTGATTTTAGCGGTTCTTCAGGATACTGTTTTTTTTGGGTTAATAATATAATTTCTGGGACGATTATGAAAACCAGAGTAATCATAGCCGATGATCATACTATTATTAGAGAAGGTCTTAAAAATCTTCTCCAAGCAAAGGGTGTGGATGTTATTGATACCGCAAAAAATGGCCATGAAGCCGTTGATCTTGCCCTTGTACATGAACCGGATATTATTATGATGGATATTTCAATGCCGGACCTTAATGGCGTTGAGGCCACGGCAATGATTCGTAAAAAGTTACCCCGGACAAAAATCATCGCACTTTCCATGCATTCGAGTAAAAAAATTATAGATAATATGTTTGCTTCCGGGGCGTGTGGGTATATTTTAAAAGATTCGGCATTTGATGAAATATTTGATGCCATACAGGAAGTAAAAAAGGGTAATTTTTATTTAACGCCTTCCATAAAAAGGATGTATGTTCTGGAAAAGGACGCCGAGTTTCCAGAATGGAAAATGACAGCAAGCTTTAAAGAAATTTCTTCAAAAGAGCGCGAGGTTCTTCAATTGGTTGCCGAGGGAGAAAGAACCCGTGATATCGCCCAAAAACTTTGTATTAGCCATAAGACCGTTGAAACTCACCGCAGAAATATCATGAAAAAACTACATATATTCAGTATCGCTGGCCTGACTAAATTTGCCATAAAAGAAGGAATTTCATCCCTGGAGTAAAAAAGTTGCATTTTTTTGCAAAACTAGGGGTTTTCACCGATTGAAATATCTGAAACGGTTTATTATAAGTGATTGACCGAATAAGGTTTATGACAATTAATGAACTAAAGGTAGTGAAAATGGAGCATATAAAATTAAAAGATGAGACGCCTGATGTGGTGGAAGCTCTCGCCAACGGGATTGCTCACGATTTTAACAACCTTCTGGCAGCAATTAAAGGCAGAGCGTCTTTAATGATGAACAGCATAAAACCATCTGATCCACTGTATCAACATATAAAAGAAATTATTTCCTGTATTGATATGGGATCTGAAATTGCGGATCAACTGCTCGGGTTTGCAAGAGTGGATGAGTACTACACCGCCTCATTAGATATAAACAGATTGGTTAGAAGAGCTGTGGAACGTCTTGATTTAAAGGATAAACGAATTGTATTGGATGTAGATCTTGAAGTAAAACCACTTATTGTTGATGCAGACTCTGATAAAATTAATCAGGTTTTAATGAGCATTATTCAAAATGCATTACAGTCCATGCCAAGGGGTGGGAAATTATCGGTTATCACTGAATCGGCAGCTATTTTAAATGGAACGGCCGAGGCATACGGATTGGACAATGGTTTTTTTGTAAAAATAACCATTTCGGATTCGGGTATTGGGATGGAAAAAGAGGTGTTAGAAAAAATTTTCACTCCTTTTTATTCGGTTGATCATGAACTTCATCCAGAGAGAAAGGGTTTAGGGCTGACATTTTCCAGGGAGATTGTTCAAAATCATAATGGAGTGATTGACGTATACAGCACACCAAATTTAGGCTCATCTTTTTCTATTATTTTACCTTTGAAACAAACCACAGATAATATTGATATTCCGGTTGAAGAAGAAAAGCTGGTTATGGGAAATGAGTCCGTACTTTTGGTGGATGATGAAGAGCGGATTCTAACTGTGGGGCGAGAAATTTGTAAGGCCCTTGGTTATAGTGTTGTTACAGCATCTTCTGGAAAAGAAGCGTTGGATATTTATAAAAATCAGCAGAACAAAATTAATTTGGTTGTCCTGGATATGATCATGCCGGAAATGAATGGACTGGAGACATTTTTAGCGTTAAAAAAATATAACCCGGATATTAAAGTACTACTTTCAACTGGATATTCTATTGATGAAAAGGCCCAGGAAATGCTTAAAAATGGCTGTAAGGGATATATTTTAAAACCTTACAGTGTTATTGATTTTTCACATAAACTCAGAGAAGTCCTGGAAATATGATTTTTTCTAAAACCCTTGCCGATAGCTTCTTTTGAAACTATCGGTATCATCTTTTTTTCAAACGCATTCAAGCCTTGACACATATCTTTTGATTTCCTATAGTCCTTGAAAATTATATAAATGAAGATACTCTTTGTTAAAGATATGAGATGATTAATTTTGATACGAGCGTTCCAGTTAAGTTAAAAGGGGTTGGCGATGGTTTCTGGATTACGCTTGACCCTTCTCACCCGGAAGATGTTCTAAAATCCGAAATAGATAAGCTGTTTAAAAAATTAAAACACCTGGCTATAAACGCAAGTGTTGTTATTGATGTTGGGGATGCAAAAGGCCATGATGAGTTAGTTAAAATGATCGGATCCCATTTAAAACTTAATTTTGACGTTTCAAAAGTATCCAGGCCCCCAGAAAAAAGATCCATTCCCACAGAAAGAATCAGACAAAGAGATCTTTCAAAAGGTTGGAATCATCATCGAAGTGATGTTCTAATGCTCAGAGGCCGGGTTCGGTCTGGTCAGAAAATAGAATCCAGTAAACATATTATTATTACAGGGGATGTAAATCCTGGATCCGAGATTTGTGCAGGAGGGGATGTAATTGTTTTAGGCAAGCTTGCAGGAAAAGTTCATGCTGGATGTCCTGACAATGCAAAAGCCATTATTTTTGCTCTGGAATTTAAACCCACCCAGGTTAAGATCGGCGTTGTGGCTGCGGCCGGCATTGATGAAGAGATCAGCGTAAAACCAGAATATGCTTGTGTTGAAGATGATGGGATCATCGTTAAAGACTATATGAAGGCAAATCCATTTCGGAAAATGCCTTGGCCGGAAGCAATTTAAATATAATTTATGAATAGAGGTGTGAATTGGACGGAAAAGTAATTGTTGTAACATCAGGAAAAGGCGGTGTCGGTAAAACCACAGCCACATCTTCCGTTGGTGCCGCTTTGGCCTTGGAAGGGAAGCGAGTTGCGATTGTTGATATGGATATCGGCTTAAGGAATCTTGATGTTATTATGGGGTTGGAAAATCGAATAGTATTCAATATTGTTGATCTTGTTCATGAAAAATGCAAAATCAGCCAGGCTGCTATTCGGGACAGAAGAATCGATAATTTATTTTTGATTCCTGCCTCACAAAGCGACAATAAAGATGTATTAACAACGGCAGGTGTGGAGCGGGTGATCAAGCAGCTTAGAAAAGAATTTGACTATATTATTATGGATTCTCCTGCCGGTATCGAAAGAGGATTTGAAAATTCAATCGTTGGGGCCACCGAGGCCTTGGTGGTCTGTACTCCGGATGTATCTGCAGTAAGAGATGCAGATCGGGTTATTGGACTTTTGTATTCACGATCGCTGACTCCAAAATTGATTGTAAACAGGATTGAACCTGAACGGGTGGCAAGGGGCGAAATGCTCAGTCATGAAGATGTTTTAGACGTGCTTTCCATAGAATTGGCCGGGCTTGTTCCTATGGATTCACATGTGTTGATTTCATCCAATACCGGTACACCGTTAGTCTTACAAAATGATTCAAAAGCCGGAGCAGCATTTAAGCGGATTGCAAGACGTCTTAACGGTGAATCAGATCTGCCCATTGAGGTTCCCGGCCATAATTCAGGTATGTGGCATAAAATCAGCAAAACCTTTGGGTTTAATAAATAAGGAGAATTGAATGTTCAGCGGATTATTGAGAAAATTCACCAAGCAAAAATCAAGCAAAGATGCTGCTAAAAAAAGGCTTCAATTCTCTTTGATATACGATAAGCTTGAGGTGAACGATACCACCTTGTCAGATCTTCAAAAAGATATCGTAGCAGTCATATCAAAATATTTTGAAATTGATAAAGATGCTCTTGAGCTTGATGTTCAAAGGAGTGATGATACGTCGGCACTGGTTTTTAATACACCCATACTACAGGTTAAACGAAAAAGAGCTTAAGCATTATTTATAGGTATTATCAAGGCATCAAAACTAGATTGTAAAATCAGTTTTGGTGCCTTTTTATTTTTTTAAAATATTGAAGAACTTGCTTTGAAGAAGCCAAACCAAAACAATCGATGTTAATATCTGATAACGGGATAAATTCAAAACTTGCAATATCATCTCTTGCTGCAATACCGTTAAAGGATTTCACCCGACAGAGAAATGCCATGTCTGTAACGGGATAGGTTACCGATTTATATAAATAGGTATTGGGAAAAGAGCACAGAAAAGATAAATGAGTAACATCCAGGTTGAGCTCTTCTTTGACTTCCCGGATCAAACATTGATCAATGCTTTCGCTGGGCTCAGCAAACCCACCAGGAAGGTCATACGTTCCTTTTGCCGGATCTTTTTTTCGAATGGTAACCAAAAGCCGGTCCTGATCATCTAATATTATTGCCATGGCAGCCGCAGCACAGTTTAAATAAAAACTAAAATTGCAGTTGTTGCAGATAAAAGATTTATTAGAGGCGGGTTTAAGGCCTGCCTGGCCACAGGATGGACAGTGAGTGAAACAATCTTGGTTGGGATTAATTATTGTTGTCAATGAAATAACGTCCTTTTTTTATATTCCCCTTGAGCTTTTTTAGCGTAATTTAATGCAGAAATAAAGCCCGTTATCTCTCTATTTGTTAATAAGGGAATGAAAAAATATAGAACAATATCTTGTAAACAATGTTCTTTTTTGAGAATTGCGATAGACAAAGTGAAAAAGGGACATTTCTTGACAAAAGATAAATTAGTAGCTTATTACAAACAAAAAAGTGTTTTTTAATAATATATAATGTCTAAATTCAATGTGTTAGATTTAGTCGTTTAAATAAGGAGGATTTGCAAAATGGCGCAACTTATTGCTGATAGAAGGGACATTGATTTTGTCCTGTATGAACAGATGGAAACAGAAAAGCTGGCAAAAAAAGAACAATTTGCCGGACTTAACCGTAAAGCATTCGATATGATTATTTCCGAAGCCCGTAATCTGGCTATAAAAGAGATTTTGCCCACTAAAGTGGACGGCGATCGTATCGGTGTTACTTTTGAAAAAGGAGAAGTCAAGGTTCCGCCAAGCTTTCATAAGGCACATAAACTGATTCTGGAAGGTGAATGGGCTTCCATGACCGAAGATCCTGAACTGG
>JAWSVH010000024.1:36343-87140 GCA_033852015.1 Desulfobacula sp. | reverse complement strand
TATCTTTAGCAATCATATACAGTCCTGAAATAAGGTCCCGATCTTCACTTTTTATATCATTCATGCTGCGGATATGTTTTTTAGGAACCAAAAGTAAATGTACCGGTGCGGCGGGGTTAATATCTTTAAAAACAACATAGTCATCGTCTTCATATAAAAATTCACTGGGAATTTCTTTTTTTATAATTTTACAAAACAAGCAATCGTCGTGCATTGTAAGCTCCTTTTATATTATAATTTATCAATTTCTTCCATTAATGCTTCCATGGCATAAGTCGCACTATCTTTGAGAAAGATATCGGTTATAGAGCTTGTATATTCAGATCTTTGTGGATTGATCTCAATAATTTTAGCTCCGTTTAGTTTAGCTTGTGCTGGAATCATATTTGCCGGAACAACAGTGCCAGTTGTTCCAATTAGTATAAAGCAATCAGAACACTTTGCTTCATTAAAAGAGTGGGTTCGGGCAGGTTCAGGGATTGCTTCACCAAAAAAGATAACATCTGGTTTTAAGATGCCATTACATTTTTCACACACTGGTGGTAAAATATTTAAATCAATGCTTGATATATCATATTTGGCGGAACAATCTAAGCAGATCAGATGTTTTAAGGAACCATGGAATTCATGAACCACCTTGTTCCCTGCATCATGATGAAGATGATCTACGTTTTGTGTAATTACTGAGCTGATCATAGCATTGGCTTCTAACTCTGCCAAAGCATAGTGAGCCGCATTGGGCTCTACTACTCCAAATAAGTTATAAAAAATTTCACGGATAACTTCCCATGATTGTTGGCAATTATCATAAAAATAATTAATATCAAAAGTTTTTGGGTCATATTTGTTCCACAACCCATTTTTACCTCTAAAAGGAGGTATGCCGCTTTCAACAGATATTCCTGCGCCTGTAAATGCGGTAACTCTTTTTGAACTTTTTATGATATTTGCAGCTTTAGAATACATAAAAACACCTTATTAAAATCTTTATTAATCAAGCTTGCTTACAACGATTACAAGATGGATTGTTTATACAAAATATGTTATTTAATTATGCATCTGTATCGTAAAAAATGTTAGATTATACCCCATATTTGATCAGTTTTATACAATAAATTAAATGAAAATAGAGGCGCATCGTGCTAGAAAACAAAGAATCACTTACTCCCCATAAACTATCTAAGGATCTGGCGACTTTTGCCATAGATCGGGCAGACCTAAAAGAACTTTTAGCTGCGGTACCTGAAGATAGCCAGCTCAATTTGACCACGGTTGAATATGAACTTCAAATATTAAAACTCTTAAGTGTTGGCTGGGCAATTTCTTTTTTTCTGCCAGCCACGGACCCTAATAAAGGTCCTGTTACGGAAATGTTTTGGGAATTTATCAGAGAAATTTCTAATAATATTTCGACACTTACCCAAACAACTTCAGGCAAACAATTGGATTATTTTGAAATCTTAAAAGAACGGTTGAATGCATATGTGAAAATTATGCAAGAAGTTCCTGATGAGGCCCAAAATCCAGCCAATGTAATAGGACCAGCTTTTGCAGATATGTGCAACGCCAAAGATAATGCAATTGCTATTCTAATGGGGACTAAAATGTTTACCCTGACGTTGGGAGCTGTAAAAGAATATTTAAATATCTCAAAATTAGAAGATACGAAGCTTAATTAGAAAGGTTTTATAGACTATTTTAGAAAGTAGCTTTATAATAACCAACTTGTATGACATATAAAAATAATACATTCTGGCATCCTCTGATTGTTCTTAAGGTAATAATTTATACAAATATTATTATGTTTGTGATCAGCCTGATTTTTAGCAAAGAACAATTACATTTTTCTTGGAATCCTTTGCTTTTCCTATCCCCTTCTTCAGATAAGTTAATCTTTCTTGGTGCAAGCGGAAAATCAATAATTATTAAATACGAAACTTGGCGATCAATTATTACGGCAAACTGGCTACATGGCGGACTATTACATCTTTTGTTTAATATGTTGGCATTAAGGACACTTATTCCGTTGGTCATTAAAGAATATGGTATTGCACGAATGTTTTCTTTATATTCTTTAACTGGAATGGCTGGATTTTTATTATCGTATGTGGGAAATGTTAACTTGACCATTGGTGCTTCATCTGGAGTTTGTGGGCTTATTGGCACATTGCTTTATTTTGGTAAGTCAAGAGGGGGGCAATGGGGGCGCTTGATATACAAAGAAACGATCGGATGGGTGCTTAGTCTGATCGTGTTTGGTTTTTTAATCCCCAATATTAATAATTGGAGTCATGCAGGAGGATTATTTTCCGGCATTATATTGGGTTGGGTTTTTGGATACAACGAAAAAAGAAGAGAGAATAATTTTGATAAAACAGTGGCAATTTTCTTTGTTCTAATAACCGTTTGGCTTTTATCCAAACCTGTTATTGAAGGTTTTTGGTTAATTGATTTCTAAAATTGCTTAATTTTTCAACTTCTATAATCAAATGATCAAGTCGCTTTTTCCCTGATCCCTTTTGGGGAGTTTTGCCAAAAGTTTCCAAGTCAGATGCCGCGTTTGCTAATTGAATCGCTGTTAAATTAGCAGCGCCACCTTTTATTGAATGGGCCTCGTTTCGAAGGGTTTTAAAATCATTTTGATCAATAGCAATTTTTAAAATGGTGATTTGTTTTTTAACATGGATTAAAAATTGATCAAAAATTTGATAGAAAAAATCTGTATCATTATCAAATTCGTGTAAAGCCGTTTTTATATTTAGCGGTGGTTTATCTTGAAAAGAAGCTTCTTTTATATCATTAATTTGAACGGTACTTTCATAATCTGTTTGGTCTAACGTATTTTGAACCCATTTAGAAACAGTAGATAAAAGGATTTCTTTTTTGAGAGGTTTTGTAACATAATCATCCATTCCAGCTTCAAGACATTGTTTTTTGTATCCTTGCAGGGCATGCGCCGTCATGGCAATGATCGGGGTTCTTTTCTTAACTCCTTCCATTTCACGAATTAAATTGCAGGCCTCATAGCCATCCATTTTTGGCATTTGAATGTCCATTAAAATAACATCAAAATTTTGCTGGGAGCAATAGTCAACCGCTTCTTGGCCATCAGAAGCTAATGTGACTTTAAATCCAGCTGTTTCAAGCTGTTTTGTTGTAAGTTGTTGGTTAGTTGCATAATCTTCAACGAGCAGAACTTTGGTGTTTTTTCTACGGGTTTCAGCAATGGTATGGCGTGTGATCAAAAAACTCTCGGGTTTATTTGAAGATATTCCCTGGCCTAAAATATAGGTGATAAATGTCTTAAGATCTTCTTGACATACCGGTTTGATTAAATAACCATTCACTCCAATTTCTCTGTATTGTTTACCGTCTCCTATAACTCCCATTGATGATAAAACACCGATAGGCGTATTGGAAAAATGATTTATCCCTCTAATTCTCTTTGATAATTCAAAACCATTCATGCCAGGCATGCCATGATCTATGAAAATTGCTGCAATCTTTTTATTTGTTTTTTGATATGAATCTAAAACGTTTAACGCTTTTTCCCCCGATTGTGCGGTTAAAACATCACACCCCCAGGATTCAAGATAATCTGAGAAAACCTTAAGGTTCGTTTTTACATCATCGACAACTAATATGGTTAGATCAGAAAAATCTATTTGTTCAGATTTAGCTTCCGGCTCTGATTTAGTTTCCCGTTCTAATTTAGCTTTTTGGCCGATACTCTTTTGTTTTATAAGTTCAAGCTCAAAATAAAATTCTGTTCCAACGCCATGAGTGCTTTGAAGAGCGATAAACCCGCCCATTTGTTCAATCAGCATTTTGCAAATAGTAATACCTAACCCGGTACCACCAAAATTGCGGGTAGTAGAGCTGTCAGCCTGGGAAAAACTATCAAAAATTTTATCCTGTTTGTCATCTGGTATCCCGATCCCGGTATCCTTGACACTAAAACGAAATAAAATATTCCGTTCTGATTCTTTAACCATTGTGACATTAACAAAGACCTCTCCTGAATGGGTAAATTTTATGGCATTTCCAATAAGATTGATGAGTATTTGTCGTAATCGACCGGGATCGCCTATAAGCATTGTACTGAAAGTTGATTCGATATAGTGGATTAATTCAAGCCCTTTTTTATCAGCTTGAACACTTAAGGATGCACATAAACTTTCAAGCGTATGTCTTAAATCAAATGGAATCTGGTCGATTTCCATCATGCCAGCTTCAATTTTAGAAAAATCAAGAATGTCATTTATGATGGTTAATAGTTGTTCGGATTCCATATAAATTGTCTCTAAATATTTCTTTTGCTCAATATTAAGTTGGGTATCGAGAATGATATCCGCTAGGCCTTGAATCCCATTTAAAGGGGTGCGAATTTCATGACTCATGTTGGCTAAAAATTCACTTTTAGCGGCATTGGCCTGTTTTGCATCCACAAGTGCATTCCTGAGTTGTGAATTTCCCATTTCCAGGCTGACTATTAATCCGTTATATGCAGAAATAACTTGTCCTATCTCATCATAAGGTGTCCATTCCACAAGTATAGCTTTTTTATCCTGGTCAAACTTGCGAATAGATTCTAATAGCTTTTTCAAAGGAATATCGATGGTTTTATGGTACGAAAACATGGCACTAAATATGACGGTGAGAACAAGAATGAAAAATAATAGAGAATATTGAAAAAATTGTTTTATAAGCAGATTAAATATCTGTTTTTTTTTTAAATAAAAGTATAAAGTCCCTAATACTTCAGTCTTATTATACGGGATATAAACGATGTCCCTGGAAAAAGATAGATACCCTTTAGTATCAATGTCTTTAGGGATATCTCCAGCAGAAAAGATTTGTCCATATACGCTTTCTTTGACTTTTACACCGGTAACGTCCGGATGCTTTAATATGGATTGGACTTGTGATTGTATTACAGAGTTGTCCATATTCCATAATGTAAGGCTCAAAGGTTTAATGTAGACCGAGATGTCATTTTCATATCGATCTAATATTTTATGCTCCATATCATGATAGGAAAGATAACCGCCGATAAGAGAGACTGCTAAAAAGCATGCTGTAACTGGGGGAAGAACATATGCGATAAATTTTGCTTTTAAAGATTTTGGTTTTAAAGATGGAAAAGCTTTAAAAAACTTAGATATGTACATGGATTTCCCTGACATTAGGTTCAAACTTAGTTAAGAAGAAGTACAGATGATCTGAAAAAACATACATTCTGTCTAACATGGCAACATTTAAAAAACAAACTGAATTTTACACAAGTTTTACAAAGACTTCCTTGAAATAAGGCGGGTTCTAAACTATATGACCTCATATGAAAAATCGTTTTAAAAAAAAAGTTCAAAAAATTGCTGTTGTAGGAATGGAAGGGGTATTTCCCAAAGCAGATAATATTTCCCAATTTATAAATAATATCTTCCAAAAAAAAAATTCAATTACGCCTGTCCCGGAACACCGCTGGATTTGTCCTGTCAAAAAGTTTATATCCCAAGTACCAACGCCGGATAAGGCGATTTGTAGCGTGGCGGGGTTTATAGATCATTTTAATTTTGATCCAACAGGTTTTTTAATAGACAAAGATCTTTTGTCCCAGCTTGATCCAGTTCATCAGCTGGTGTTACATGCATCAAGACAAGCTTTTTTACAATGTTCACATACCCAGGAAGAAAAAAGACGTACCGGTGTTATTTTAGCGGCCATTGCCCTCCCCACACAATCAGCATCCAGGTTTTCTCAACAGGTCATCTTCGGTAATAAGAAAAATCAATTCACTTTAAAAGATGTTTCTAAGACAGGAGTGGTATCCTATCCGGCATCGATTTTGGCAAGAGCGATGGGGTTTGAAGCGGGTAGTTTTACGCTTGATGCAGCATGTGCTTCTTCGTTATTTTCAATCAAATTGGCTTGTGAACACTTAAGTTTAAAAAAAGCAGATATTATGATAGCTGGTGGTGTTTCTAAACCCACCTCGTTGTATACGCAAATTGGGTTTACACAACTACAGGCTCTATCGCCCTCTGGAAAATGTTCGCCGTTCGATGCAGCAGCAGATGGTCTTATCGTCGGAGAAGGCACCGGCATTGTTGTTCTTAAAAGATTAGAAGATGCGATTAGAAGTAAAGATAAAATTCATGCCGTTATTGCTGGATGTGGTGTCTCTAATGATATCGAAGGCACACTTGTGGGACCGGCTTCTGAAGGTCAGGTTCGAGCGATGATGAACGCATATGAGCATGCGTCATGGTCTCCTTTGGATATTCAATATATGGAGTGTCATGGATCGGGAACACCGGTTGGAGATCAGGTCGAATTATCCAGCATAAAAACATTGCTTGATAACTATTCTTGTCCTCAAAAATTATTGTCCATAGGATCGGTTAAATCAATGATTGGCCATCTTCTCACTGCTGCAGGTGCGGCAGGGTTTATTAAAACGGTACTTTCGATGAATGAAGGCATTTTGCCACCTTCTTTGAATTTTGTATCACCATCCGATAAAAGTCCTCTTAATAACAGTCATATCCGAGTACAGACCCAGGCAGAAGAATGGAAACCTGAAAAAACAGGAATTACACGAAAGGCCGGAGTCAGTGCATTTGGGTTTGGGGGAATCAATGCCCACATATTGGTGGAAGAATTTGATACATCTGCAAAAAACTATCCTGTAACGGCAACTAAATCTTCAGAGTCTTTTGAAAGTGTTGTCTGTGCCATTGTTGGAATGGAAACAATTACAAAAGGATGTGACAATCTTGCCCAATTTCAAAAGTCTATTCTTGAAACCCCCTGTATAAAACCAGATTTTCCGGATCATCGTTGGAAAAGGTTCAATACTGATTTATTTGGACAACCATCTGGTTTTTATCTTGATCAGATACAAATCGGTTTAGGACAATTTCATATCCCCCCCAATCAAATGGGTGATATTCTTCCCCAGCATATTGTTTTGTTAAAAGCAGTCTATGGTGCATTAAAAGATGCAAATATTGACCCTCGTCCTTTAATTGGAGAACAACCAAGAGATTATATAGGATGCTCTATTGGGATTGATTTTGACTATGGGGCAACGGATTTTCATTTAAGGTGGCAAATTAATGGCCTTGATGAAGTGCTTAAAAATCATATTTCTCCGCCGCTGACGTTTAACCGAACCTTAGGCGCTTTGGGTGGTATTGTTGCATCCAGGGTGGCAAGAGAATTTAAACTTGGAGGACCGTGTTTCACTTTGTCAGCTGCTCAAGCTTCAGGGATCAAGTCGATTGAAACAGCGGTTCATTCTTTAAGTGTCTATGAGACAGATGTATATATTTGTGGGTGTGTTGATCTTATGGGTGATGTCCGTCAATCAGTCTTAAATCAGTTGATTCACTCAAAGATTAAAGATAGCACGATATTAGAGGGGTCTGCGGCCCTTGTTTTAAAACGATATGATCAGGCAATTGATGACGGAGATAAAATTTATGCAGTAATTAAGGGTATAGGTTCTTCTGGAGGAGATCTTATTCCCGGTGAAGATAATTTTCTATCATCCTCTTCTCAAAAATTTAAAGACCAGTCTTTGAAACGTGCTTTAGCAGATGCAAAAGTATCCACCAAAGATATCAATTTATATGAATCAGATTCCTTCAATTCAGGAGCAGTCTCTGCATTATTTTCAATTATAAAAACGGCTTTATTTCTTTCATCAAATAAACCGCAAAAAGCCAGTGTAGCAAGCACGACTTCAGACGGTGCTTATGGTCATGTCATAATGGAAGATCACCCTGCCCCGCATCCATACCCTAAAATTAAAGAGACCCAACCTGAGTTTGAAAAAAATATTTTTTTAAAAACCAATCCGCGCTTTGTTAAAGAAGAGATCGTTTTAAAAGCTCAGAATTATCTTGAAATTAATGACAAGATAATGGAAAAAACAAACCATACAAAATGTATACAAGATAAATCCAACAAGGATACGTTTTGCATTATAGGAGAATCTCAAGTCCCTATGCCTGCTGCTATTGACCCTGGGATAATTGCATGTACAAGTCAGGCCACTGCCAATGCGCATGAAAAATTTCTTGAATTTTCCACACATAATATGCAGCGATTTGAAAAACAATTCAATGTTCTAACCCACATGGCCCGGCAGACGATGCAACAGCCTGGGGAATTTGAAAAACCGATGACCTCAATAAAAAAGGAACAACCTCCTTTTTTAGATCGAGACATGTGTCTTGAATATGCCATCGGAAAAGCCGGGAATGTATTGGGTGAAAAATTTGATATTATTGATACCTACCCTGCCCGGGTCAGATTACCGGCTGAGCCGTTAATGCTTGTGGATCGTATCATGGAAATTCAAGGAGAAATGCTCTCTTTAGGACCCGGTAAAATTGTAACCCAACATGATGTAAAATCCGGAGCCTGGTATTTGGATGGCCCTAAAGCACCGGTTTCAATTTCTATTGAAGCAGGTCAGGCGGATCTGTTTTTGTGTGCCTGGTTGGGAATTGATCATGCCGTTAAAGGGAAACGCAAATACCGACTTCTAGATGCCAGAGTAACTTTCCACAGGACACTGCCTGAAGCTTACGAAACCATAGAATATCACATTGAAATTGATCGATTTTTAAAACAAGGGGATGTTTATTTATTCTTTTTTCATTATAAAGGCTATATTGACGGCCAATTGTTGATATCTATGAGAGATGGGTGTGCAGGATTCTTTACTGAATTGGAAGTGGAAAATTCTGGTGGAATTGTGTTAAAAAACCAAGATAAAATGACCATAGAAAATGATCACCAGTTTAATCCTTTGGTTCAAGTTAAAAAACAAGAATTTAACGATCAACAGGTTGATTCGTTGAGATCAGGCAATATAGAAGCAGCCTTTGGCGGTGAATTTAAAGGGATAATCCTGGGAAAAAATCTCAAACTGCCGGGCGGTAGAATGCATTTGATTGATCGAGTTCTTGAGTTTGATCCTTTTGGCGGGCAATTTGGAAAAGGATCGATTACTGCTCAATCTGACATTCATCCGGATGATTGGTTTTTGACCTGTCATTTTATCGATGATATGGTAATGCCTGGCACACTGATGTATGATTGCTGTGCCCATGCGTTAAGGATATTTACGCAAAGAATCGGGTGGATCACGGATAGGGATGATGTCTATTATGATGTTGTTTTAGAAAATGAAAGTGATCTAAAGTGTCGTGGGCCGGTAACACCACTGACAAAACACGCTCGATATGAGATCCAGGTTAAAGAGATTGGATATGGGCCCGAACCATATATTATAGCTGATGCTCATATGTTTTCCGATGATCTGCAAATTGTACTGTATAAAAATATGGGTCTTAAACTGGTTGGCTTGACTCAAAGTGAACTTAAATCGTTCTGGAGAAAACAATGAAATATTCAAAGGTGTTCATCGAATCATTCGGATATGAACTTGCTCCTAACATCATAACGACCCAAGATATAGAAGCCAAACTGGCCCCATTTTTTGAAACCATCAATTTTGGTCCTGGATTGATTGAAGGTCTAACCGGAATTACCCATCGGCGGTATTGGGATGAAGATCATACCCTTGCAGAGCATGCTGCAATCGCTGCAAAAAAAGCCCTTGATGAAGCAGAGATGTCAGCGGATCAAATTCAAACACTTGTTTTTTGTGGCGTGGGACAAGATGGATTTGAGCCGGCAACCGCATGTGCCGTTGCCGATCATTTAAATATCAGGGAAAATTGTCAGGTCTATGATGTTAAAAATGCCTGTTTAGGGATGCTTACCGGAATGGTTCAAGTGGCCAATGAGATAGAGTTAGGCCACATTAAAGCCGGCCTTGTGGTCTCTTGTGAGACAGCACGCCAGATTGTTGAATCCACCATTAATGAAATTAATTTGCATAAAGATATTGAATTTTATAAAGAGGCGGTTGCCACTCTGACTGGAGGGGCTGGAGCTGCTGCAATTTTGCTCACAGATGGGAGTATTGGAAACACGAATACCCGAAAACATCAACTTGTTGGAGGTGTTCTGAAAAACGCCATTGAACATCATGGTTTATGCAGCTGGGGGTTTGAGCAAACCGGAATGCCAACCCATTCAAAAGTGATCATGCGAACCCAAGCTCAAGGTGTTTTAGAACATGGGCTTACCCTGGTTAAAGATGCGTTTAAAGAGTTTAAACTTGAATTTAATCTTTTGGCAGACCAACCCGATAAATTTATTGGTCATCAGGTGGGATCTTTGCACCACAAGAAATTTTATGAAGCCTTAAACGTTGATATTTTAAAAGATTTTTGTACCTATCCGTTTTTAGGTAATATGGGGTCTGTAGCGTTGCCCACCACAGCAGCTATTGCAGATGAGAGAGGTTTTTTACAACCCGATGATTTTGTGGCCTTTATTGGTGTGGGTTCAGGTCTTAATTGTTCAATTTTAGGTGTGAAATGGTAGAAAAAATAATTAATAATAAACAAATCTCAACCAGGGAATTTGAGGATATTTATCCGTTTAATTCCAATTTTGCAAAGATTAATGGCCACAACCTTCATTATATAGATGAGGGCACAGGGCAGCCGGTTATAATGGTTCATGGTAATCCTACGTGGTCTTTTTATTTTAGAAATTTGATAACTGATTTATCAAAAGATTTTCGAACCATTGTTCCAGACCATATTGGTTGTGGGCTTTCGGATAAGCCCGATGATAAATCTTATAATTATACGCTTAAATCCAGAGTTGCAGATCTGGATACTTTAATTACTCAATTAAACATCACACAAAAAATTAGCTTGATCGTACATGATTGGGGAGGCATGATCGGGCTAGCATGGGCGTTAGATAATTTAGACAAAATAGACAAAATAGTTTTAACCAATACCAGTGGCTTTTTACTGCCCAAAGATAAAAAATTCCCTCTTAGATTGTGGTTGCTAAAAAATCTTAGCTGGTTTGCTCTGCCTGCTGTTTTAGGATTTAATATATTTTCAAAGGCAGCTTTATACATGGCGGCCAAAAAGCCATTACCTTTAAAGGTAAAAAAAGGACTTACAGCACCGTATAATTCCTGGAAAAATAGAATTGCCACCTTAAAATTTGTCCAGGACATACCGATAAGTGAAAAAGATCAAAGTTACAACGTTGTAAAAAATGTGGATCAACAATTAAAAAAATTAAATGATGATCAATTGCTGATTTTATGGGGAGCCAACGATTTTACATTTGATTTAACTTTTTTTAATGAATTTCAAAATCGATTCCCAAAAGCAACGTCCCATGTGTTTAATGACGCTGGACATTATTTGTTTGAAGATAAACCTGAACAAACAGCAAAGTTAATTCATGATTTTTTAAATAAATAAGTTTTTTTATTTTAACCATTTATCTGTGCCTGGAGTAAATAGAAATTATGCTTGGATTTGGGAAAAAAAAGAACGAGGATAAGAGCAAGGGGAAAAAAGACAAGTCAGATAGCACCAAAGAAACCCCCGAAGAATCAACCGATGATACGCCAGGCGATCCAAAAAAGACTAAAAACAAATCTAAACTAAAGAAAAAGAAAGTTATTTCTGTAAAATTAATTGTAATTGTATTTTTGGTCATTGCCACTTGTATCGGCGCTTATTTTGTTTATACTTTATTTTTTTCATCCAGCAGTACAGATGGTAACAAATCTGTTTATGTAAAGGCTACGTTAGAACATATTAACCTACCTGAAGAAATGCTTGAATTCAGTTTTGATCATTTCCCCGAGCTATACGCAATAATGCTCACTGTTAATGGTGAAATTATTATAATCGAAAGTGAAATAGCCAGAATTGAGACCATCTCCCAAAAATATCCAGATCAAATAAAAATTTCTGCTAAAGAGAAAAAAATATGGGAAAAAACACGAGATACACTACAAAAAACATTTCTAAAAGTAGAAAAACCTGTTAAAGAAACATACGTTTTATATCGAGTGAACAAAGCTGCTGGCCTGGCCCAGATTGAAGCCAGACAGGCATCACTGACTCAGTTAGCCAAAACAGCGTTGACTCCGGTACAGGAGTTGACACAAACCATTAAATCTACTGAAATTGTTCCCGAAGGGTTTTTCAAGGGAAACATATACAAATTAAAAAAGAAATTCTTATGACCACTTATATTAATATTTCTGAAGGTCTTAAAAAATCAAAAGAAAGACATCCTTATAAACGTGCTGTTGTTTACCCTGCAGGACAAGATAAAGCTGGCCGTGTTTTATATAGTCAAATGACATTTGCCCAACTTGAGCAACAGTCAGATAGTCTGGCATTCGGTCTTGAAAAAATAGGTATTACCCGTGGTGTTCGGACGGTTTTAATGGTGACACCGGGAATAGAGTTCTTTGTTATTATATTTGCCATGTTAAAAGTGGGTGCAATTCCTGTTGTTGTAGACCCCGGAATGGGTATTGACAGGATGGTTCATTGCCTTAAACAAGGAAAGCCACATGCTTTTATTGGCATAGAAAAGGCGCATCTATTAAGAAAATTAAAACCCAGCTATTTTCGTTCAGTTAAACACTGGGTTACGGTTGGGAAAAGATGGTTTTGGGGTGGATATACACTTGATCAACTGATGCAAAAAATACCCAAACCTTTTGCCAAAGCAAAAACAACGGCTGACGAAACAGCGGCCATCGTTTTTACCAGTGGTTCGACAGGCCCTGCTAAAGGTGTTGTGTATACACATGGAAATTTTCAAGCCCAGCTTAACCAAATTCAAGAACATTTTCAGATAGAATCAGATGAAATTGATTTACCGACGTTCCCATTATTTGCTCTTTTTGATCCTATTTTAGGTATGACTGCGGTCATTCCAGACATGGATCCTACAAAGCCAGCCTTTGTAAACCCAACCAAAATTATTGAAGCAATAGAAAACCATGGGGTAACAAATATGTTCGCCTCCCCTGCCCTGTTAAATCGAGTCGGAAAATATGGCAAAGAAAACAAAATAAAATTGCCTTCTTTGCGACGGGTAGTGTCTGCTGGTGCTCCTGTCACACCGGCCAATATAGAACAGTTTTCCAGCATGTTGTCTTCAAGCGCTCAAATTCATACTCCCTATGGTGCTTCAGAGGCGGTACCTATTATTTCAATCGCTTCCAATGAAATTCTTGAAGAAACAAAAACCCTTTCTGAACAGGGCTATGGTATGTGCGTCGGCCGTCCTATTTGTGATACACAGATCAAAATTATTAAAATCACAGAAGAGCCCATCACACAATTTCATGATAAACTTCAGCTGCCCCAAACCCAGGTGGGAGAAATCATAGTCAAAGCCAATCTAGTAACCCAACAATATTATAACAATCGCAGAGCCGATCTTTTATCAAAAATTCCAGATTCTAATGGAAAAATTTGGCACAGGATGGGAGATCTTGGATGGCAAGATTCTAAAGGAAGAATTTGGTTCTGTGGAAGAAAAAGTCATCGGGTTATTACCCAGGACGGACCATTATTTACAATTCCGGTTGAAGCAATTTTTAATAATCATGAAAAAGTTTTCAGGAGTGCTCTTGCTGGAGTTGGGCCTAAAAAAAATCAAACCCCTGTAATTTTTATTGAGCCTTATTCAAATATTGGCAACCCAAAGGCTTTTATTAATGAGTTAAAAGAATTGGCTAAAATAAATCCTTTAACGGATACAATTAAGCATTATTTTATTGAAAAAAGTTTTCCAGTTGATATTCGACATAACTCAAAGATATTCAGAGAGCAGTTGGCGCTCATCGCACAGAAAAAGCTTAAATTATAGCTTTTTCCTTATTTTAGTTCTATCAGTGTGGTAATAAATCATAAAAATACATCATTGCATCAGAACGGGTGATAATTCCGATAACTTTATTATCCATCATGACGGGTATTCGTCCGATGTCGTGCTTTATCATTAGTTTTGCGGCTTCTATTGCACTTTTGTCATGTTCTATCGTGATGGTTTTTGTACTCATAAAGGCTTTAATCGGCGCTTGCATATGATTAGATTTGCGAATTTTTTTAAAATCTCTTCGGGAGATGATACCCACTATATGATCTTCTTCGTCTACCACCGGCATCCCAGAACAACCCATATCTCTTAAAATCATAGCCACTTCTTCTACTTTTGTATCTTGGGTCACTGTCACCACAGGATATGACATTATATCAGAAAGCATAACAGAAGAGTGTTGATTCCCAGAAATTAATTCTGAGAGAATTTCTTCTATTGTATCCGGGTTAACGCCTTTTAGCAGGGCAGAACCTGCCCCTGGGTGCCCCCCTCCTCCAATATTTCTCATCAAAAGTCCTATATTAATTTCATCAATTTTGCTTCTGCCAATGACCATACATTTATTTCTATCGTCGTCTATAAAAATGCCAAAAGCAGCATCAACATTAACAATTTCACGATACATTTGAACCACCATGGATAGATTCTGAACCTGGCCTTTGATTTCAATTTTGGATATACTTATTGAAAATCCAGACATTTCGGTTCTGTTGGCTTTTTGAATCATTTTAAAAAGAGTATCTTTTTGTTTCTTCCCATACGCCTGGCGTAAAAAGGTGGCTACAATATGAAGATCCGCATTTTGTTCTAACAGATATCCCGCAGTATAAGCATCTTGGGACAAAGTAGATGGAAATGTCAAATTCCCGGTATCTTCGTAAAGGCCAATTAAAAATAGCGTGGCCTGTATTGGTGTAATAAAGATATTCTTTTTTTGAATTTCTTTAATTAAAAGACTGATACAAGCACCCGTTTCACAAATGGTTTTTTGATCACATTCGATATCTCCCTGGATGTGATGATCCCATATAATAGTCTTAAGATCTTCACGATCTTTTAGTGAGTTCAAACCCTCAAGCCGATCCCAAGAATGTGTATCGACTACAATAAGTGTATCTACATGTTCAAGTGTGAGGTCTTTGGGAGCATAAAAATCAAATAAATCTTTATGAATAGATAAAAATGCCTTAACATTGGCATTTATGGAGTTGGGTAAAGCTGGTTTGGCATCTGGATACAATAAAGTTGCAGCCACAAGAGAAGACAGAGCATCAAAGTCTGTTCCTTTATGTGTAGTGATTATAATCATAGTTCCCTTTTCATAGAATTCTCATTATTGAAAAAATGAATTAGCCATTGCAATTGCGTCTATGTAAAATTCCGGTATCTTTTTTTCTACTGGTGTCCCTGATAAAACATTTAAAAAAACAGTATTCCACCGTCCCTTCTCAACGCTTGAGACAATATTTAATATTTTGTTAAAATCCTTATCATTCCCAAGTAATGCTTTTTTAATTTTATCTGATATAGAGACCTGTTTTAAAATAGTTTCCATTTCTTTATCCAGAATAGCATCCATAAAAGAAAATAGACCTAAAATGAACAATTCGTCCGTTGTATAATCAGATTTAAAAACAGAACCACATAATTCACACATTCTGGCACGGACCAAAGAATTACGAATTAACTCATTGGGTTTTTCTTCTCCAAGGTCAGAGAGTATAACAACATTAATAAATTTTCTAAGTTCATCCTCTCCCAGATAGGTAATCGCATCTTTTATTGTATTTAAAGGATTGGTTCGTTTAAAATATGCTGAATTCATAAATTTTAGAAGTTTATAAGAAGTTGAGACGTCTTTTTTAATGAAAGACTCTATTTTAGGTAAATCTAAATTCGCTTTTGAGATTTCACTGACCAGGCTTAACTTTGCAATGTGATTAGAGGAAATATCTTTTTTAGAAATAATTTCAGGTTTAGAAAAAAAATACCCCTGGAACAAAGTAAACCCCATCGTTTTAGCTTGCTTAAACTCTTCGTAAGTTTCAACTTTTTCTGCAAGAAGTGTGATGGAATAGTTTTTTTGAATATCTTTCACGATTTTCGATAAGGTCTCAAGAGGCGTTTCAATTAGGTCAAATTTGATTATCTTACATAATTCCATCATGGGTCTAAATTTTTTATGGTAGACAAAATCATCCAAAGCTATAACGAAAAGATCCATTATTTAAAACCTTATAGAGATAGAGTGTTTAATATTATTATTATGTTAAAATTTCACGAATCTTTGAAGAAAATTCTTTCATAATAACCGGTTTAAAGATAAAGCCTTTGATGCCGATAGAAGAAGCTTTATCTTTGGATAGCGACTGGCTGAAGCCTGTACAGACCAAGATGGGTATATCGGGTCGGACTTTAATAATTTCCTGACAAAGTTTTTCTCCATGCAGAATGGGCATGGCCATATCTGTGATAACCATATCAAAGTTATCAGGATGATGACGAAAGTCTTCTAATGCCATAATACTGTTTGTATATGATGTTACGTCGTATCCTAACTTTAGAAGAATTTGTTCTTCTACTTGGATAATATCTGATTCATCATCGACAAGTAAAATACGTTCTGTTCCATACATAATTTCATTTTTATCTGATTTTTGCCGCTGTTCGAAATTATTTTTCATATTTTCTAAATGTTTTTCTTTAAAAGAGAAGTTTTGATAGTTGAGTATGTGATTTAAATAGTCCAATACGGTATTAACACCGTGAATTAAATTTGGATTAAAAATATTACGAGATTTAAAAATAAATCAATTGAAAATAACGTCACTGAATTTCATTTTATAGAGAGAAGAATAAAAATCAACAACTATTTTTTATTACATCTTGTTTAAATCATTCAGATGCAATAAAGTTGCATCATCAACAATGAAAAAAAATATTATCAAAATATGGGTTGTAATCTATCTATTAACACTTGCAAGTACCGCTTTTGCCGCTCAAAAAGTAAAAGTTTTTGTAAGCATTTCACCCCAAAAATTCTTTGTGCAACAGATTGGCAAGGATCTGGTTGATGTAAATGTTATGGTTCAACCGGGTCAAAGTCCCGCAACCTATGAGCCAAAGCCTAAACAGATGGTGGCAATTTCTAAGTCAAAGCTTTACTTTGCGATCGGCGTACCGTTTGAAGATACTTGGCTAAAAAAGATTTCAACCACCAATCCAAATATGAATATAATTCATACAGATAATGATATTCAAAAAATTAAAATGGCTGAAGGATATCATCATAAACAACGTCATTCAGACCATCTGCATGATGATACAGGGCTTGATCCACACATATGGCTTTCACCAAAACTTGTTCAAATTCAGGCTTTAGCAATCTTGAATGCATTGAAAAAAGTTGACCCTTTGCATCAGAAAACATATCAGAATAATTACCAGATGTTCGTAACGCAGGTTAAACATCTGGATGCCAGGTTATCTAAATTGTTTTATAACAAAAATAAGTTGCGATTTTTAGTATTTCATCCTTCATGGGGATATTTTGCAAAAGATTACGGGCTTGAACAAATAGCGATAGAAATTGAAGGAAAAAATCCAAAACCTGCTGATATCAAAGAAATTATTAATTATGCCCGGGAAAATAAAATAAAAATTATTTTTGCTCAACCCCAATTTTCAACTAAGAATGCTAAACTTATCGCACGAGAAATAAACGGGGCTATTGTTTTTGCCGATCCTTTGGCATTTAATTGGATATTAAATATGGATCATGTGGCACAAAAGTTCAAGGAGGCATTAAAATAGACACATCTACTCAAAACCCTATTGTAGAACTCAAAAATGTTGGTTTCTCATACAATGGACAAACGGTATTAAATCAGGTGGATTTCCGGGTTTGTCAAAATGATTTTATCGGAGTCATCGGTCCAAATGGTGGTGGGAAAACCACCTTACTTAAATTAATTTTAGGTCTGTTAAAGCCAAACACCGGCGTTATAAATGTCTTGGGCGGAACCCCGCAAGAATCTTCGTCTATTATCGGTTATGTCCCTCAGAATATAAATATTAATGACACGTTCCCAATAAAAGCTCTAGATGTCGTATTGATGGGAAAGCTTAATTGTGCGAGTAGATTCAAACGAAATTTTAAACAAGAAAAAAATGAGGCTTTTGATGCTCTTGAACGGCTGAATATCGCAAATATTGCACACAAAAAAATCGGAGAACTCTCTGGTGGTCAGCGACAAAGAGTTCTAATTGCCAGAGCCCTTATCACACAACCTCAATTGTTATTACTGGACGAACCCACGGCCAGTATTGATACCAAAGGTCAGACCGTCTTTTATGAATTATTAAAAACATTAAATTTAGATATCGCTGTAATTGTGGTGAGTCATGACTTACTGATGATATCCAATTATGTAAAATCTGTGGCATGTGTGAACAAAGGCCTTCATTATCATTCTCATGAAGAAGTTACTGGAGATATGCTCGAGACGATGTATTCATGTTCAGTTGAAGATGTTTGCAGGGTTCAGGTATTGGCCCATGGTATGCCAGACAAACAGATGCATGATTCAAAGGAGAAAAATAATGGAAATTCTTGAATTTGAATTCATGCAAAATGCGATAACAGCAGGGGTGATAGCAAGCTTGATTTGCGGCATTATGGGAACTTTGGTTGTCGTAAATCGTATTGTTTTTTTGTCTGGTGGAATTGCACATGCCGCATATGGCGGAATTGGGCTGGCCTTTTATTTTAAATGGCCGGTCATGCTTTGTACGTTAGGATTTTCTTTTTTGGCCTCCATGCTTATGGCCGGGGTAACGTTTAAAACAAAACATCGGGCAGACACAATTATCGGCGTTCTTTGGGCACTTGGGATGGCAATAGGCATCATCTTAATAGACCTGACCCCTGGATACAACGTAGATTTAATGAGCTATTTATTCGGGTCTATCCTCACCGTACCCAAGTCAGATATTTATTTAATGATTGGAATTACCATTTGTATAACATTTTTTGTGACTTGGTTTTATAAAGATCTTTTGGCGATATCCTATGATGAAGAATTTGCTCAAATTAGAGGAGTCCCAACCAAACGCCTCTATTTTGTTTTAATTGGTATGTTAGGATTGACGATTGTTATGGTAATTCAAGTGGTTGGTCTAATAATGGTGATTGCCCTTTTAACTATTCCGCCTTTTATTATGGAAAAAAAAGCCAAATCATTGGTTTGGATGATGATAGGATCATCAATTTTAGGAATTATGTGTACGTTAGTCGGTTTGTGGTTGTCCTATAAATTTAACCTGACATCCGGGGCTTCTATCATTCTTGTTGCAGGCACACTCTTTTTGGTAAGCTTACTGTTTGATAAGATTAAGACAACGTTTTTATATCAAAAGAAAAAAAGGTTTTTAATTTAGATATGTGTAATCAATGCAATTATAAAGAATTAATTCAATCTGTAAATATTGATCCCACTGAAAAACGACTCAGAGTTTTAGAAGTCATAGGCAATAATTCTTTTCCTTTGTCGGCTTTGGATATTTATAAAACTTTGGATAAAAACAAATCGATTAATAAAGTGACTGTCTATCGAATCCTTGACCTTTTAGTAGACAAATCACTTGTAGATAAAATTAGTACAGGGGGGAGAGCTTCATATTACGGACTTGCCCCCAATGAAAACCATAAGGCCCACCCTCATTTTTATTGTACTTCTTGTGGTCAAATGGATTGTCTTAATCCAGATACTGTTTCAATAAAGACAAATGATTTTTTGAAAAATTTCCCCGGTAGAATTGATAAATTTGAAATGCGGATGGATGGGATTTGTAAAAATTGTTTAAAAAAGGCTCATTAAAAAACGGAGCCTCTTTGATCTATCAATTGGTTTGAATTGAAAAGTCATCAAAATAAGTAACATTATAGTTCCAACCCCAGGAATGAAGCCCAATTTCAGGAAGATCGAATGTACCATAGGCAGCAGGGGGTGAAGTCAATGTTGATACACTTATGATGGATTCGAGTTCGTTCCCAATACCGCTTAAAGCGACATTTGTATTGATACCATCCCACCTGATTAAAGTGAAATAATCGTTTGTGCTATTGGTATCATCCACATTATTAGGAGGCCAGTTACCTTCTCCGATTGTATTATTCAGGCGATTATTGTCCTGGGCGATATTATTTGCAGTACCTCGAACAGTTTCATCTCCAATGTAGGCTTTGATTTCATTGGTTTTAGTACCTGTAACATCTTTTTCTTCTAAATGGAGCATAAGTGTCATCCATTTAGGGCTCAACGCTTCGATTTTTACATCATCAATATTCCATCCGTTCCTATTTTGCCAACCATTTGTATTTAGAGAAAAACGTATTTGAATAGAATCAGCAGGCAGATAACTATCCAAACCAAAAAATATCTGTTCCCAACTGTTTTGATTACCTTGATAGGTATTAAGTGTTTGCCAGGCTCCATTGTCAAGGCTTACTTCAACTCTACATCTATCCCCCCAACCTGTATTGTATTTATGCCAGAATGATAAAGACAGAGATGAAAACCCAGTGATTGTAATGGCATTGGATGTAATTATATATGTATTATTGCTCTGGTAATTGCCGCCAACGCTGTCTGTGATGGTTTGATTAGGGGAGGTGCCATCATGCGATGTAATGGCTTCGAAATTGAATGTATCAGGCACGCTTTGTACCCAATTACCAAGACCTGATTCAAAATCATCTTCAAAGACAGTTACCGTATTACGCATCAAATTAACATCAGACACATTTGCATAAGCAAGCCATCTCCAGTTACCAAAGGATCCGATTCTTTCCCAAAGTAAGACCATTGCTTGCCCGCCATTTCCGCCTCCCCCACCCATTGGATTGAAATCATCCGGTATTCCATCTCGATTGTCTGGCTCAGCTCTGAAAAAGGACAACCCATAACTGTCACCATTGGCCTGTTTTCTGAAATTTATTCCTATCATGTAAAAAAAATTATCAGACATATTTTGAAAAGCAGGTTCATAAGTTGAAGGGTCTGGTTCACCTATATAAACTTTTACCTGGACATTGTAGCTTAAATAGTTTGTAGCACTATCCCAGACTTCATGTAAATCAGGACCGTTATTCTGCCAGTCATAATTGATGCTGGTTGTATCAAGATATCCTGTGATATTTGTTGTATCGGTGATGATTAAGACATCGTTTCCATCAACATCACCTACACCAAATTCCCCTTCACCTGTTGATTCAGACCCGGTGTTTGGCGACCAATTATCCAAGTCAGGAAACTCTTCAATTTCTTCTTCGCTCCCGGACCCACTATCTAAAGGAATATGATATGTCAAAAGTCTTTGAGAACTCATCGATCCACTTCCATAATTACCTGTAGATTCAAGTTCAATAAAACTGTCAAGAATAACAGGATCGGCATCATTTAACACAGGATTACCAGGCCATGGCCCGTCAGCGGAGGTGATACCAATTAATGTGGTTGCAGTTTTAGAACGATAACGATATTGATTTGCTCCTACCGTAAATGTTCCATTGTTTTCGGGAAACAAATTAAGAGAATTGGGCTCTTTTACTGTAAATGTGCTGTTCTCAGTAATTGTCGGACTACCACTAGTTAAGGCAGCAAGCTGAACCGTACCAGATGTTGGCAAAAGTCCTCCACTGGATGTATTGAAATTAACTGCACTTTCAGTCACATCAATAGTTGAATAGGCATGAACTGTCCCCCCAACGGTTATTGTGCCAGGGACAGTAATATTAGAAAAGGGAACGTTTCCATAGGGGATTAGAGTCTGAATCTGAGTGCCAGATACCCCTGTAATATCGAAATCATAGGGTTTTAGGGTAATTGTAAACCTATTTCCGGTATCCAAAGTAAAGGTCTGATCATGAATAGTCGCATAATCTGAAACATGTGATAATACATAACGATAACCTGCTTCTGCCAAATGAAAGGCATTGCTTGAACTGTTTGACCCTGTTTGATTGAAACTTGCAGTACTATTGATTGAAAGTAACCCGGCAGCTAAAACAGAAACCATGACCATCGTTACAACAATAGCGATCAGAATACTGCCATTTTGGTTTTTTGTTACTGAGCCATTAAGCAGTTGCAAATCAGATGGACCCTCCGGAATTTTGATTACTTCTTAAATAAACTGTTGTTGTAAATGCCATGCTACCTGAACTTATATCTGTTCTGATAACATTAAACGAAATAGTGATTCCTGTCAGTCCAAAAATACTATCAGTATCTACCCAGGGATCACCCAAACTGTTCGTAAAGTTGAAATTAAGATTTAGGATATTGTCAATAATAATATCACCATTTGCAATTGGTATAGCATCGGCAGATAGCTTAATCGCATTATTGTCAAAACCAATGGTTCGGGTCCCAAATTTCGAAACAAATGTTATAGAATCGACAGATGCGCTTGTGACAGATATAATCTCTTGAAATTCCCGTGATATTCTTTTCATGGCTATATTGGTTTTCTGGGCCATTTGAGCGTTTTCTTCAGCATGAAGATACCCACGGGTAATGGCAATAACACCCATCCCTGCACCGGCAGCCAAAATCGAAACTAATACCAGGACTGCAATAATTTCAATCAGAGAAAAGCCATTTTGATTTTTAATGATTTTTACCATAAGTTACTGAGTAAAAATAGTTGTTATTGTTTGGTTGCTAACTGTAATAGTGACTTTTAGGATTGTACAATCAGTTGGACAAGTGGCAGCTATTTCATTATTTAATCCGTCAAAAGCAATAAATTGGGTTATGGCAGTATATGTACCATACGAGAGAGTAGTAATATTTGTATCAAGTGTTGTTAAAGGATTTGGGTCAGTATTTACTATATTTTCATAATCAGCTGTCATTCTTTCCATGATCTGATCTAAAGCAAATCCATCTCGCATTGCATCAATGGGTACTGTGCTTCCAACAATTTGTGTTTGAAAAAAACCAAGTAACATGGCTCCAAAAAGAGAGATTACAATTAATGAAACAATAACCTCAAGCAAAGTAAATCCTTTGTTAGAGGTTATTAGGAGACCCCGACGTTTCATTAAGGAATATAACCTGTATTTGGTGTAATTGTAATGGTTTTCCCATTACCTAAGTCCAGATGTGGAGGGTCAGGAGCAAAAGCTGTCTGTGCAGCAACATCTGTAAATGGTCTTCCCAGAGAGTCAAAGGTAATAAGTGACGGTGAAACTATGATGGCGTTATCATAAGTAATAAAATTTGAAGCTTCAGAAGGTAAGGTCAGTCTCACGGTTACATCGTTTGGTGGGCCTGGGTCATTGTTAAAAAGCCAATAGGTTTTTGAAGCGTCATTAAAATTGATTCCCCAAATCACCTGGGAATTCATAGAACGAAGCTGGGCATATCGAAGGTGGGTTTTCATTTTGTCGATGGTTACAATATCATCGGCCCCGGTGTTAAACATCCGGGGCACGATGATGACGGACAAAATAGATAACAAAAGTAAAACTGTTATTACTTCAATTAATGTAAAACCGCGAATTTTGGTATTTTCATTAATTGTTAACACAAATAACAATTATGGCAAGGAATCTAAAGTTATTGTCATTGGGTCATCAGCATCACCTGCTGCAGTGACAGTAAAAGTTATTACAGCGCCACCATATGCCATGGTATAATCAATTTCAGTAACACCTGTATATGCCCAAGTACCACCACCAGTAACACCTCCAAAGTCTTTATATGCATCGGTAACAGCAGCAAGATCGGGAAGTCCAATATCAGTAAAATCAGTCTGATTTGCAGCGATAGCAGTTCCGTTTCCTACAAGAACCGATGAAGAGTATGCCAGCACAGCTCGTGATTTCATATCATTTAAGGCAATGTTCAAACTTTGATATTCAGTCGCTGTTTGCATACCAACATACTTAGGCAATGCAAATGCGGCCATAATACTTAGCAAAAGCAGGACAGCAATAATTTCAACTAAAGTAAAACCCTTCTGATTTCCCAAACGACATTTTCTTGACATAATAAGACTCCTTTTTAATTACGTTTATAAAGACTTAGAACACTTTGTTCATAAAAACCAGTAATAATTAAATTATTTTTTACTATAGAATTTTGATCATGTCCCACATTGGCAGATAAATGGCCAAAGCAAAAAAACCAACCACAACGGCTAAGCCGACAGTTAAAATAGGTGCAATGGCATCTGTCAGTTTTTTCATGGCATACTCCACTTCTGTATCATAATGTATTGAGACTTCTTTAAGCATATCATCAAGAGTTCCGGACTCTTCTCCTATAGCGACCATATCGACCACCATGGGAGGGAAATATTTTGCATTTTTTAAAGGACCTGAGATACCACGCCCTTCTGACAACTGTTCACTGATTTTTTTAAACTCCCTTGTAATGGCAGCGTTCCCAATAGTTCCAGCCAGAATATTTAAAGATTCAAGTATCACAATACCGCTGGATTGCAGTATGGAAAAAATACTTGCAAACCGGCTCATGGCTGATTTTTGAAATAAAGTCCCGATCAGAGGTAGCTTTAACAAAAAGGCGTCCTTTATATACATTCCAGAATCAGTTTTAACCCAATAAAAGTAAAAGAGCATCAATCCAAATACCCCAGGCAGATAGTACATCCAGTAATGAACAAAAAAATCATTCAAATTTATGCAGATAGTTGTCGGTAGTGGCAAGTCAACACCAGCGCTCGCATAAATTTTCGCAAACTTTGGTATAACAAAAAGTAAAAGAACAAAAAAAGCAACAATTAACGTAATTACTACTATTATCGGATAGGTCATGGCAGACTTTATCTCTGATTTTATTTTATTTTCGTGCATGATGATATAAATCAGCCTGTCAAGTACGTCGGGTAAGGAACCACTAGTCTCTCCGGCATATAGCATACTGCAGTAAAGGTTTGAAAAAATAGCAGGATGTTGTTTAAAAGAACGAAAGATGGAACGACCTTCTTTAATGTCCTCACTGATCTGAAGTGTTGTTTTTTTAAGGCGAGGATTTTCAGTCTGATTATGTAAAGTAGAAAGAACCTGCAACATGGGAATCCCAGCTTTTAAAAGGGTTTTAAGCTGTTTTGTAAATAAAATCAATTCCATAGTCTTAACAGAAGTAAAGGTATCTAAAAAGGAAGATTTGTTTTTGTGTGATTTTATACGGGATTTTTTAATGGATAAAAGGATTTCTCCTCTTTGGGCGATAACCATGTTTGCCTGGTTTTCAGAGTCTGCAGTAACAAAACCTGCAATCTGTTTTCCATTTTTATCCATCGCTTTATACGAAAAATTCATTAGAAATGCCCTTTTGTCCATTACTTACAAAGTATATTTAACTCATTACTGCTGCTGCCGCCTCTTTCATGGATGTTTCTCCAGAAAAAACCTTTTGAGCAGCACTTTCTCGTAATAACTTAATTTTCCCTGCTTTTTTAACCGCTTGAGTAATTTTTCGTGCTGAACTGTTATCCATTACCATGTCCTGCACCATTTCATCCATTACAAGGATTTCATAGATTCCTACCCTGCCCTTATAGCCTGTGTTCATACAACTCGCACACCCTGTTCCTTTAACAAAATTCGCCCCTTCGATATCTTTAAATCTCCAAAAATCAAGTGCTTTTTGACTCGGTTTTACAGAGACCTTACACTCGGGGCACACTCTTCGTAAAAGTCTTTGAGATATGGTCATTAGCATGACAGAAGAAACCAAAAATGGCTCTATACCCATATCAATAAATCGAGTGATTGCACCTGCAGCATCATTGGTATGTACCGTACTTAAAACTCTATGTCCAGTAAGGCCGGCCTGAATGGATATCTCTGCAGTTTCCTTATCCCGGGTTTCACCCACCATAATAACATCAGGGTCTTGCCTCAGTATTGATTTTATGCCGGTTGAAAAAGTCATGCCCGCTTTTTTGTTTAACTGGGTCTGTCTGACTTTTTCCATTCGATATTCAACCGGATCTTCCATTGTCATGATATTGGTATCTGGATTATTTAACTCTTTTAGCATGGAATACAGTGTGGTACTTTTACCGCTTCCTGTAGGTCCGGCAGTCAAAATCATACCATAAGGTTTATGGATCATAGTCTTTATTATGGATCGATCTTTTTGAGAAAAACCCAGTTCTTTAAGCGTCAGTATACTATTGCTTGAATCTAACAATCTTAAAACAACATTTTCACCATGTATTGTGGGTATCGTTGAAGCCCTGACGTTAATTTCTCTGCGATCCATTTTTATTGTAAATCTGCCGTCCTGCGGTATTCTGGATACAGCAATATCTAAATTTGCGATTATTTTCAATCTGGATACAATGGGAAGAAACATTTTTTTGGGTGGCGAAGGTACTTCATACAGTTTTCCGTCCACCCGGAATCGAATAAGAACATACTCTTTTTCAGGACTGATATGAACATCACTCGCTCTTTCACGAATAGCCTGGGATAGAATAGAGTTGACCAATCTAATAACAGGTGCTTCTTCTGCCATATTCTGAAGAGAACTGATCTCAACGTCCTCATCAATATGGGCATCTTCAAGATCCTCATCAAAATCAAATTGAACATCATCCATGACAACACCGAGTCCGGAGAAATTACCATAGATCGTACTGATCATATGCTCCATCTCTTTTTCGGTACAAATGAGGGTCTCAACCTCCATATTTGTATAAATTTCTATCGCATCCAAGGTGTCAATATTAGATGGGTCTGTCATGGCAATGGTCAATACACTACCGGTTCTCTTTAAAGGAACTACTTTGTACTGATTGGCCATATCATAATTAATAATTTCAGCCAGAGTTGTATTAATGGGATATTGGGAAGATGAATACCGTTTTATATTTACCTGTTCTGATAAAAGATCAACGATCTGTTGTTCTCTGACAATTCCCTTTTTAACAAGAAATTGCCCAAGTTTCATATTAGAATTTTTATGATCTAAAATGGCATCGGTAAGCTGTTTTTCTGTGATAAGACCTGCATCTGTTGCCATTTCACCCAGTTTCTTTTTTTTCATTCTACCTTATAACCTCGAAATGATTTATTGCACAACCTTATATTCATTACCCTGATACTTCTGCGAAATCAAATTTTTATCATCAATATGTCCTAATCCCATTGGGAATCGAATCTAAGCTGTTGTAAAATGAGACAATTGCTGGCTGATTTTCCTTTTTTCTAAATTCATCCTCGGCTTTAAAAGCAGATTTTAAATCCAGAAAATCATTAACACGCACGCTATAAATATTTTTATTTTTTGAATTAATTGTTACATAGAAATATGGGGTATAACCTCTTTTAGCTAAAGAATTTAACATTCTATCTGCGTTTTTTTTGTTTGCAAAAACCCCTGTTTGCAGCGAGAAACGATAATCTATCTTCTTTTGTTCATGATTTTGAACCTTTTTGTCTTTAGTTTTTTTAATTTCTTGTGAGCTTTGTATTCTTGGTTTAAGAATATGCGGAGTGATAAAAATCAAGACATGTTCCATCTCAAGGCTTTTATTTTTCTGTTTGAATGCCATGCCCAATATTGGGATATCTTTTAATCCAGGAATTCCGGATTCTGCTGATGATTGGGTCTCTTTTCCTAACCCTCCAATAACTGTTGTTTGTCCATCTTGTAAAAACACCTCAGTTTCTGCATATTTTGTCAAAATTACTGGATTGCCGTCAACGTCATTACTAAAATCAAGTTCATCTTTGTTGGTAATAATTTTAATTTTTAGATTATTACCATCAATTACATGGGGAGTAGCTTCAAGTTTCAAGACAGCCTTTTTAAATTCGACACTATTTTCACCATCATTGGTGGAGACGTACGGTATTTCTCTACCACTTTCAATAATCGCTTTCTGGTTATCTAAAGTCGTAATGGATGGTTTGGATAAAATATTTAGTTTTCCTTCTTCTTGTAACGCGGTAAGCTGTGCATATAAAAGAAAATTCCCAATATTTTCAGTCATCAAACCAAGCGTCATTCCCTTCCAACCTGTTGTCCCTGCTCCGCTGGATGATGGGAAATTAGCAATACTTCCGATAAGTGGCAAATGAGCAATCGCTAAACCTGCTGGAGATTCAGCGGTGGCATCATCAGAACTGGTGAATAAAGAACCATCAGGCGATCCTAACGGACCACCGATCCAATTATTATTGTTGCCATGGGTGTTATGGCCAAGACCACCCCACTGGACACCTAACTCTCTGGCTGTTTCACCCGTTGTTTCAACTATAAAAGCTTCGATTCTAACTTGAGATGTTGGTTTATCTAATTTTTCCATCAGTTCAAGAATACCAATCATATCATTTGATGTCGCCTGAATCATCAATGAATTGGTGTGTTTATCCACAACGATAGATCCTCGAATATTACTCTGCTCAGATGATTCGTTTTTCTTTGGTTTTTCATGAAAGCCACTTTTTGAAACTTTTAAGAATTCCCACAGATTATCTCTAAGCTCTGTTGGATTGGCATAATCAACATGAACAACTCTAGTTTGCAAAGGCTCAAGATTTTCTTTTTCTGACGTTAATGTCATAAGCGCAATATCATGTTCTCTGTTTTTTAATTCCATCATCTGTTTAGCATCTAATAAAGATGCCTGGGTTTGCATATCGGAAATGGAGACGACTCTGATGATATCGCCCATCCAAAAATATGTATAGCCGTAGGTATTTAACAAACCTTCAAATACCTGGCTCCAGGGGAGTTGTTTAATGTTTACACTTGCCTTTCCTGTAATACTTTTATTCAAAATAATATTGACATCAGCAGCTTTTGCCAGTGTTCTAAAAAGAACACCAACGTCCACATCATGCATTTGCATGGTTACTGGACTTATTGGTAATGGTCTTTTGGGAATGGCTACGGGTTCTTTTTTTTCGTTATTAATAGTTACTTGTGCTTCTGCCAAATGTTCTGTTTTTGTTTTCTTCTGATATTCCAGTTTACTTATTTTTCTTGGAGTTGGTGAATATGCTTCAGTGTTTTCTGCGAGTTTTTTCCATTTTTCAAAGTCTGAAAATATATTCTCATCCACTTTTTTTTCTTTTGCAGCACATCCAACTAAAAACAAGAATAGGATGATAAAAATACATTTTATTAGTTGCCGATTGTTTTTCATAAACTCTTATCTCTCCTATCTTGCTCAGGTCTTACATCGTCTTTTATTTGTACCGTAGTTATAACCGAATCTGGCGAACGAAGCATAATAGATTCAGTGGAAGTCGATATGGAAAAAACTTTATAATAAGTGCCTTCTATTGTATCCCCTTTTTCATATTCCATGCCGTTTACAATGGCCATTAGTTTATTTCCCACCTGCAAAAAGCCAGAATATAAAAGAGGTTCATGTTTTTCCTTGTTTGCATTCTTGCCAGGTGGTTCCTCTTCAGATGTGCCTTCTATCTGCTTTAATAGTTCAAGATCAGCAAAAGGATCATTGTGCCACTTAACATCCGCTTTTTTTATAATCATTTCATCTGCATCACGTTGTTCGAATTTTTTAAACATTAAAAGTTGTTTTTCAGCAAATTTATCAGCTGAGGTAAGTGACATTTCATTTGTTGGTGCTGGCAGATCTTTCTTGTTCTGGCCCATGAACATATAAACAGCCAGGTAAAGTCCCGCTATCGCACACAAAATAATTAATATTTTCTCTCGCATTACCATAAATTGACTTTGAACAACATTCTCCTGTTAGTTAGTCTTGTAGTATAAATCATAGTTATTTAATTGAAATCCAAATTTTTAAAAAATATTTTTTGCCTGTTTGCTTTGAAATTATTTTTATCTCTTCTATTGAATCTAAATAATTTAGATTTGTCATATCTAATAAAAAATTTCGAAATTTTTTAAATTTTCCTTCCAATACAATATTAATCAACATTGTTTTTGACTCACCATATAGACTATCAACCTCCGGTCCGCTCTGGAGGCATTCTAACCCGTTTTTTTCTGCCAGATCTTTGAATATTTCAGAAATATTTCCAATTTCAGACCGATTGAACCACCCATTTTGGGGGACCTGCAAACCAGAAAGTTTTTCCATATCAGCTTTTAAGCTGATTTTATTATAAAGAGGTCGAAATTTTTGCTGTATTTCTTGTGTTTGTGTTAATTTTTGAATGTCCTGGTCAAAATTTTTTAAATTAAAATAGTCAGGAATAATAATAAATGAAATTATGGCAAGAATGAACAAAAGCAGCACTCCCACATAAATTTTATCTCGGATTATTGGTTTATATTCATACATTTTATAAATCCTGTATCATGTCCATTTTAATTTCAAAATAAATAGCATCTGCATCATTAATAATAGTAAATAGCTTTTTCAATACGGTTATATTATAGTACAAATCCGAACCATTAAGTGTTTCTCGATACCCAGCCAAAGAGGCATCCAACAATAATCTTTTTCCAAATATATATCCTTTTGCAGATACGAATCGATTTGATTCGCCTTCGATTGTTAAATTACTGACCATCATTTCAGTTAAATGAATATTTTTCTGCGTCATTAGACTGATTTCACTGATTGCTGCCATAAATGAAAGATCATCCGCTCTATTTTTTACGCTTTCCTGATATTTTAAAATTTCATTATTCTTTTTTAAAATCATTTCTTCTGTAACCGGAGAACCCAGTCTTTCTTGTTGCGTTTGGATTTGATTTGCCACCGTTTTTTTATTTCTTATCTGGCCCCTCTGCCAAAAGGAGACTCCGGAAAGAGATAAAAAAATTAAAAAAACAATAAAAATGAAAATCCAGTCTATGACTTTTGCCTTACGTACTTTTTCTTTATCTTTAAATGGATAGATTAAATTTGGAGTATAATCATTACTAGAACAAGACATTGCAAATGCTGGCAAATATACATCAGCAACAGATTTTAATTGAAATATAGGCGTGTTTTGAAATTCAGATTCGGCAAAGGAATCGATAACTTCAACCGAAATGTCCAGTTTTTTGCTCAAGTAATCTAAAAGTTGAGTAAAATCACATAGCCTGCCAGTTAGGTAAAGTTTTTTAATGGGAGTTTTCCCAGAATTATTTAAAAAGAACTCAAAGGTTCTTTCTATCTGCTTAACCAATCTGTCAGTGACAGGTTCAATTTTTGAAAAATGCTTGTTTTCTTCAAAACTGTCTATTTCTGAGTAAACTAATTTATGAGTGAAAAAATCCTCTACCAAATGATTTATTTCGGATTGATTATGATCTTCTTTGGGAATAATATTTTCAATACAATGAAGAAAACTCTGATATCCTGTCTTAATATCTCTGGAAAGATACAGGTTTTTTTCAGTAAAAATATCTATTCTAGACCAATCATCCCCCACAAATAAAGTACACACACTACTGTCGCCAACTTGTAAAAACTGTGTCTGTAAGAAATTTTGTATACCAAACACAGTAATTGAAACACCATGAAGTGGTATTTTAGCTTTTATAAATAGATCTTTTAATGTATTAATTACTTTTAATGGAGCCACGTAGGCTAAAACCTCAGTTTTTTCAACTCCATTATCAACATGCTTGCCAATAATATTAAAATCAAATAGAAATTTCTGTTCGTCAAATGCAATTTCACTTTTAAAAGACCAATAAACAGCATTATATAATTTTTTTGGACTTACACTTGGTATGGTTATTCGCTTAGTAGATACATCCATACTGGGAATCACACACCACGTTTCGATTTTTTTATCTGAACTACAAAAGGAAGATAAACAAGCTTTTAACGTTTTTATATATTCTGGGCTATTTTGAGTTACATCATCAGGTATCGGACATATATTATAATCAATTAAAGTATGATATCCATTTTGATTGGCATCACTTTTAACGAGAATGATCTCTTTGTCTCTGGGTACAATACCAACAACCACTCTATTTTTCCCCTTTGACACCGATCTTTTATTTACAAATCGGTTACCAGGGACAAACAGTGGTTCCTTGTTGTTATTGTTTAACTCCTTTTCATTTCGAAGCACTTGATCCAGATCTTCGATAGATGAAATTTCATTAGTTTTACTCAAACGACAACTCCAATCCGTTAAAAAATTTGCTAAAACTCAAACATAAATATATCAGTTGCTTCATAAGCGAATCTGTAAATATTCACATATTTATCCGCCTATAAATATCAATTTTTCTTTTTCTCCACACATTGCTATGCAATTGGTATACCAAATCAATATACTGTGAGTTTATGCAATATATACAGCATGTTATAATGCATCATTATATAATTGACGAATAATTTACAAGCTATTTTTTCTGGACCATTGACGCGACCGTGCAACTATTGACACTTACGTGCACTCGTTGACATAAACTTGAAATATTGACTAATGAAGTTTTTTAAAGGGTATTAGGGAAGTATTTGGTATCAAGATTGTAAGTGAATTTTATATAGAATTAAACTTGTACAATAATCTTGAGATTAAGCGTGTTAATTTTTCGTTAGAACATGGTTTAGATAAAATAGCATTAAATCCACACCGATCCAACAACCATGGTGTTCCAGAGATGCCTATAACAGGTATGGTATCCCCTTTTATTTTTCGAATATGAGCTAAAACTTCTTTACCGGAAATATCGGACATTTTAATATCAGTTATAATAAGATCGTACTCATTTTCTATTATTTTTATAATTGCTTCTGTTCCACTGTTCGCTGTATCGATGCGATGTCCTTCTTTCACTAACAACTGTACTAACAATCTTAATATTGCAGCTTCATCATCAACGATTAATATTTTATGGTTTTTATTGTGATTCAAAATTATTTCTTACACCTTTAATGCTAATGAAATTATGTGTAAATATGAAATAGTTTACGAATTGAAGGTTTTCAATTATCCATGGGGGAATTAATTTCAATAGCATAGCGAATCATTTCAGCTAAATTTTTAAATCCAAATTTCTCTCTGATGTTTGAACGATGCTTATCAACCGTCCACTGTGAAATTTTATATTTTTCACCTATTTCTCTACTCGTTTTGCCCTTTGCAATTAACGTCAGAATTTGCTCTTCTCTCAGTGTTAACTTGACATAATTTTTATTATTGAGTGGCTGAACATAAAAGTCTTCTTCTACATTAGAATGAAAACTTTTATCTTCAATAACTGTCTGAATAGCTTCACATATAACTTTCTTAGAATCAGCCTTACTAATCGTCGCAAACGCTCCCATATTGATCGCTTTAGTTTGATTTGTCGAATTCAAAAAACCACTAAATGCAATGGTTTTAATTTCAGGATAATTCGTATGAAGTTTTAAAATAGCATTATATCCATCCATATTGGGCATTTCCAAATCAATAATAGCGATATCGAAAGTAACTTGTTCAACAAGCTCTAATAATTGGTTTCCATCATCAACCTCTCCCACAAATTCAACATCGAACTCTCGAATAAGTATTTTTTTGAGTGCCTTTCGAACAATAGGGTGATCATCGGCGATTGCAATTTTAGTTATTTTCATATTCTCTGATTAAATAAATAGTCTAATCGTTAAAAATGATTCTTTGTTGCTTGTCATTTTTAAATGCAGTATTCACTCTAATGGAAACTGAACAATACTATGTGTGAAAATAACATCGCATGTTCAAATGGGTTTTACAATACTAGTAACTATGTAGGATTTTATCTTTTTTAAATTAATCGTAAGAAGAAACTTCTTTTCGTAGATGAAAATCTAAAATAAAATTATTTTAGAACAAAAAAAAGGGTTTCAACGTTAAAGTTGAAACCCTTGTAATTTTTTTGGTAGCGGGGGAAGGATTTGAACCAACGACCTTCGGGTTATGAGCCCGACGAGCTACCAGACTGCTCCACCCCGCATCAACGAAACGCAATATATAGAATTGTAAGATGCCTGTCAAGGCTTTTGTTTCAAGAATATCAATGTAACATTAATGTCTGTTTGAGTTCATCAATCGATGCGGTGGCTGTTCCGACTTTTGCAATGACAATTCCAGCCGCAGCATTGGCAATCACAGCACTCTCTTTAAATGAAGCACCTGTTGCAAGCCCCAGTCCTAAAAGAGAAATAACCGTGTCCCCTGCCCCGGACACATCAAAAACCTGTCGGGCTTCAGATTCGATAATATAAGGTTCTTTGCCTTTTTCAAACAAAGCCATACCATCCTTGCCACAAGTGATTAATAGACGATCCAGGTGCACATGAGCCATAATCTTTTTTCCGGCGGCAAATAGATCATTTTGGGACTGTATGGCCATATGTGCGGCAAGTCCGGCTTCTTTTTTATTCGGTGTCAGAACTGAGACATGTTCATATTTTGAAAAATCAAGTGCTTTGGGATCCGCCAGTATAAGAATATTATGTTGTCTGGCAAGCTCCACCGTTTTTTGGATTAATGTTTTGGTAATTAATCCTTTATCATAGTCAGATAATATAATTAAATTAACATTTGAAATCTTGGATTCTATTATGCGTAATAATTTATTTAAAGTGTCTCCATTGATATGAGTCTTGATTTCTTTGTCAATTCTTAAAACCTGTTGATTAGAGGCGATTACACGGGTTTTTAGGGTTGTGGGACGTAGGCGTTCGCTGATAATCCCATCGGTGGGAATACCCAGCTCTCTCAGCTTTTCAAATATCATCTGTCCAGCTTTTCCTGTGCCGGCAGTGCCAATGGGAAGCACATTGGCACCCATTGCAACTAAATTATTAATTACATTTCCTGCCCCACCCAAAGTCTGACTTTCTTTATGAACAGACACAACAGGTACCGGGGCTTCCGGGGAGATTCGGTCAACATTACCCCATAGGTATTCATCAATCATCAAATCACCGATAACCATAGCTTTTACCGTTTGAAATTTATCTACATTTTTGGTCATTTGTCTAATGCATTCAAAATCATATGTTTGAGTTCAGCGTAATTTGAAGCAACAGGGACGTCGGGATAATCTGTAATCACTGAATTGGGTGGATCAAAGAAAAATCCTGTTTTAGCCGCTTGAATCATTCCAACATCATTGTAGGAGTCTCCAAAGGCAATCACGTCATAATTGAGGCTTTTTAAGGCCTTAACAGCATTGCTTTTCTGATTATCAGTTCTAATATTGTAGTTGTTTATATGTCCCGTCTTATCAACAGTAAGGCTGTGACATAAAACAGTGGGAAAATTTAGTTTTACCATCAAAGGATTGATAAATTCTTCAAAGGTATCAGATAAGATAATCAGTGGTGATTGTTGACGAATCCAGTTGAGCATCTCTTTTGCACCTTCCAGAGGATCAAGAGTGGCAATCACAGCTTTAATATCCTGGATTTTCAAATTATTCTCTTTTAATATGGACAGGCGCTTGGTCATTAAAACATCATAATCACTGATATCCCGTGTGGTCAGCTTCAACTCTTCAATACCTGTTTTTATCGCTACATTAATCCAGATTTCAGGTAGGAAGACACCTTCTAAATCTGCAACTATAATATTCATTTTTCACTCCGCATTTATGAGGTTTCTTCTATTCGAATGACAATAGAATCACCTATCACTGATGATGTTTTAGATATTTGTTTTAAAGCCATTTGCACCGATGCTTCTTTAGCAAGATGGGTCATCATAACAATTGGAACCATTCCATTTATTTTTGGTGCTTTTTGATGGACGGATTTAATGCTGATATTATTTTGGCCTAAAATACCGGAAATTTCAGAAAGTACTCCAGGGCTATCCTGCGCTTGAAATCTCAAATAGTATCGGGTGTTAAGCTTATCCATGGGCAAAATGGGTATCTTTTTAATATTATTTTCAGGATATCCAAGTATTGGCACCCTTCTGTTACCACCAGAAATTATATTTCTGGCAATATCGGCAATATCACTTAAGACTGCACTGGCCGTTGGCATCATACCCGCTCCATGGCCGTACAGCATGGTTTGACCTGTGGCATCGGCTTCTATAACAATTGCATTCATGGATGAGTCAACATTAGACAAAGGATTAGAAGCAGGTATCATTGTCGGATGAACTCTTGCTTCAATATGATCATTATGAATTTTACCAATGGCAAGCAATTTTATAGTATATCCAAATTCCATTGCAAATTCGATATCTTCGGGCGTAATGTTGCGAATGCCCTCGACATGAACATCCTTTAAATTAATTTCCATACCATGGGCCAATGCATTTAAAATAGCAAGTTTATGGGCGGTATCATATCCGTCAATATCAAGAGAAGGTTCAGCTTCTGCATATCCTAAATCTTGCGCATCTTTTAAAGCAGCGTCAAACGCTGAGCCATCTTTTGAAATTTTGGTTAGAATATAATTACAAGTACCGTTTAAAATGGCGGACATGGACGTAATATTATTCGCCACAAGAGATTCTCTCAAAGACTTAATAATTGGCATACATCCGCCACAGCTTGCTTCAAATGCAAGATCTACCTGATTTTTCCTTGCAATAGTAACCAGCTGATTTCCATGCCCTGCCAAAAGGGCTTTGTTTGCGGTAACTACATGTTTTTTCATTTCAAGTGCTTTTAATATAAAATCTTTGGCAAAGGTTTCTCCACCAATGGTTTCAACAATGATATGAATATCAGGATCTTCTAAGATAAGGTTGGCATCTGACACTAAATGAGTGGTTCCTAATTGTATTCCTCGATCTGTGGTCGTATCAATATCAGCAATGGTTTTCAAGTTTAGCTGGGCTCCGATTCTGGATTCAAGCAACTGTTGTTTTTCTTTCAACAATTTTGCCACACCCGTACCGACAACACCATACCCTAAAATTCCAATGTTAATCTTTTCCATTTGTTTTGGATTCTCCACTTTTTTTTGCTCAAGTTTAAAATTAAATTAGATACAATATTCACATGATGATGTCAAAAAACTTTTGACATTCTAACCCATTATGTATATCCTTTCACGGTTATAGAATGCTTAATCCACGTAATTGAAGAAGGTGATTTTAAATGAGTGACCCCTTAACATATGCAGACTCAGGTGTTGATATAGATAAAGCAAATAAACTGATTGATCGGATTAAAGGTATCGCAAAATCCACTCCACGCACTGGCGTTATGGGAGAAATAGGAGGATTTGGCGGTTTGTATTCGTTAAATCTTTCAAATGTCTCCAATCCAGTTCTGGTTAGTGCAACGGATGGAGTTGGCACTAAACTCAAAATTGCTTTTATGATGGACAAACATGACACCATAGGTATTGATCTTGTCGCAATGTGTGTAAACGATATTATTGTTCAAGGTGCCAAGCCTTTATTCTTCCTTGATTATCTTGCTATGGGTAAACTGGACAATGATGTTGCAGAAAAAATACTATTAGGCATTGCCACAGGATGTAATACTGCAGGATGTGCACTGATTGGCGGAGAGACTGCTGAAATGCCAGGTATGTATCAAGATGGGGAATATGATCTTTCTGGATTTTCTGTGGGTCTAGTAGACAATGATAAACTGATAGACGGTTCTTATATCAGTAATGGTCATAAGCTGATTGGCATTGGTTCAAGTGGCGTACATAGCAATGGTTTTTCTTTGGTCAGGAAAGTCTTTTTTGATAAATGTAAATACGATGTAAATACACATCTAAATGAATTGGGCTGTACTTTGGGTGAAGAACTTTTAAAACCTACCATAATTTATGTCCCAACTATTTTAAGCCTTTTACGAGATCTTCCAATTCACGGACTCGTACATATTACCGGTGGCGGCATTGATGAAAATATCATCAGAGTAATACCCAACGCCTGTAAAGCTATTGTTCATAAAGACTCCTGGGAAACTCCACCCGTTTTTAAAATGCTTCAAAAAGAAGGTGATATACCAGAAAAAGATATGCAAAGAACTTTTAACAACGGTATTGGTATGGTGGTGGTGGTACCAGACAATGCAGTGCAAGAAGTGATGGATCGTTTGAGTGCCATGAACGAAAAAGCATATCTTATCGGTGAAGTCGAAAATCGAGAAAACAACGAAGTCCAGACCCAGTGGGTCTAATCTTTAAAAACCTATCATGATAGTTCTTGGGATTGAATCATCCTGTGATGAAACCGCAGCTGCCATTGTAAAAGATGGCACCCAGATTTTGTCTTCCCTCGTCGCTTCTCAAATTGAAACTCACCATAAATATGGTGGAGTTGTGCCGGAGCTTGCGTCCAGAATGCATGTTGAGGCGATCATCCCTGTGGTTGATCAGGCAATTGATCAAGCAGGTATAAAAATTGATGACATTGATGCCATTGCAGCAACCCGGGGGCCTGGACTTATCGGAGCGCTTCTGGTTGGGTTTTCATTTGCAAAAGCTTTTGCTTTTGCCAGAAAATTACCTTTTGCAGGCGTTAATCATCTTGAAGCGCACATATATTCCCTGTTTTTAACTGATAATCCACCTCAATTTCCGTTTATTGCTTTAGTGGTTTCAGGTGGTCACACCAATATTTATTATGTTACCTCATTCAACCAATTTGAACTGATGGGACAAACTCGTGACGATGCCGCAGGAGAAGCGTTTGATAAAGTGGCAAAAATGTTGGGGCTTGGATACCCAGGCGGTCCTATCATAGAGAAAATAGCCAAAACTAAAGACCCTGAGTTAATCTCTTTTCCACGGACCTTGCTTGGAAAAGAGAGCTTTGATTTTAGTTTCAGCGGTATTAAATCTTCTGTAGCTAGACATATTCATGACCATGAAATTACCACAGACGACCAAAAAGCACAGGTTGCAGCATCCTTTCAAGCAGCGATTATTGATGTGCTTTGTACAAAATTAATTCGGGCGGCAAATCAGAAAAATTGCAGGCAGATAGGCGTTTCCGGTGGTGTCTCAGCCAATCAGACGTTTGTCAATAAACTTTCTAAGACGGCAAAAGGTAAAAACATAGACGTTTTTGCTCCGAACCCCATACTTTGTGGCGATAATGCTGCCATGGTTGCCGCAAGAGGTTTTACCATGATACAACAGGGAACATTGTGTAACTATGATCATGATGTTTTTTCCAGAAATAAAATCTAAGAATAAAATAGCATTTAAGAAATTAAAGTAAATCTGAAAGATATTTGTTTTTATATCTGATGATTCTTTCCACAGATTTTTTTCCTGATTGATATAATTGTTCACTTTCTTTTTGCAAAGCAAGTATCTGGTTCCAGGCAATATCAATATTGGGACCTTTATGACAAATTAAAGAGATATCAACGCCAGCTTTCAATATTTGTTCAATACAAGTTGGCATATCATGTTTAATTGCCTTCATATCCATATCATCGGTTAAGACAAGACCATCATACCCCATTTGTTCCCGTAAAATATCATTTATTATAATCGAGGATAAACTAGCTTGCCATTCTTTATCCAATAACGGGTAATGGATATGAGACAGCATAATGCCTGCCACATCGTGTTTTATGGCATCTGCAAATGGGATCATGTCACTTTGTATTAGCTTATCAAGAGTAATATCCAGTACAGGAAGATGAAAATGTGAATCTTTAACTGTCCGGCCGATACCAGGAAAATGCTTGGCAACAGCCATCATTTTGTCGGCTTGAAGCGTTGAAATAACGGCCATGCCTAAGTTTGATACACGTTTTGCATCCCCTTTAAATACTCTGTCTTGCATAATGCTTTTCAGTTCATTAGGAGCAACATCCAAAACGGGGGCAAAATTCATATTAATACCGACTTGTTTCAGCTCTTTTGCTGTGGTCTTAGCAAAGTTTATAGCTTCTTCAATGGTTTTAATATAGGGATTGCCTTTAAATAAAGTAAAAGGCTCTTTAAAACGTGCAACGACACCGCCTTCCTGATCCACACCAATGATCAGCGGAGGAATACCACAGGATTTTGCATATTCCTGGCATTGTTCGCAAAGACGATTGACTTGATCAGGCGATTGAATATTTTGCTTGAAAAGAATAATACCACACGCATTGAGATCACCAATAATATGTTTTAAATCATCGTTAAAATGCAACCCATCAAAACCAAGCATGAGTCTTTGCCCTGCCATTAGTACTCTATTCATGGTAAAAAATTAACCTTGAAGATTTTTTAGGGCTTCTTTGAGCAAGCCTGTAACTTCTTGGGATAATTTGCCCACCTTGTCCAGACACTTAGAGACTTCACTGAGTTTAGCTTCCTCAGCTCTTTTGGCCCATGTGAAAAAAGTATCTTTATGGCTGTCATTATGGTCGATCCAATGCCCAAATAATTTTTCCAATTTTTGTTCAAAAGTCAATTCATGAGGATGGCTGTGGTCATGAGAATGATCGTGTGAATGATTATGGTCGTGCGAATGTCCGTGATCGTGCTTATGATCATGATGATCTGTCATAATATTACTCCATCAAAATATTTTTTAAGTTCAACAGCCTCCGGTGTGTGTTGATATACAGGTCGCCAGTGGCTAAATGCGTTAATTTCAATTCCACTATAAATAATGGAAACAGGCCGGTCAGAAGAAACGACCACAACAATGATTTTACTGTGATCAGCTGAAAATCTTAAAGCTGAATTATATCGTGCTCCTCGTGCCATATTTTCCCATTTTATACTTTTCCCGTCTAAAAGACATCCAAATCCCTGGACGCAAAGGTCAAAAGTAATATGAATGGCCCCATCAATTTTTAACAAAGAACGGGCAAGTTGCATATTTTTGGGTTCTTTAAGACTCAAGGAAGGATCCAGTACATGACCGGACAAATCTACCGGTGTTTCATTTAAATCCACAACTAGGGTGCACCCATGCCTGCCACTTGCCGCACTATGGACCAAGTGAGTAACGATCTGAAATAATCGTGTTGAGTTTTCTGTATCAAGATCTGAATCCAGTAAAAGTTCTTCAAGCTCAACCATTTTTGCTTCCCGGGTTGTTGAATGAAAACTGCCATCAAAAAATGATGAGATTTTTTCATTTCCAAGCTTTAAAAAACCATGATCTCCTCTGAAATCGGCACAAATTGCATAATCAGGGATTTCAGAATCTGTTATCCCGATAATGGTACAGCCGTCAGAAACCAACTTTCGATCGGAATGTTCTACAGCCAAAAGTAATTTTCTGATATGTTTTACATTGCTGATTACCGGGCGTTCATGTTTTTGAATCTTAGTGATAAAAGAAATATTATCGAGTCTTTGAACATCAGTAAAAAATAAAGTTCCCCTGGCCCAAGCACCCTCTTCTCGAGTTTTAGATATTTCTATAATATCGTTGAGTATCGGTGGAATTAGAATATTACTGTCAAAGCCCAAATTTTTTTCTCTCTCATCAACAATACAATCTGCAATGGCCTGCAGTGAATAATTTTTAAGAACATAATCAGAGGAATTAATTGCGCTGGAATCTGAATTATAATCATGGGTCAACAGACAGCTTGCCTGTTCCAACCACCGTTCTGTTGGTTTGACAGAACACATATCTGGATGATGGTCTGTCAACCACATCTGAAAGAAAAAATCTTTACAACAGGCCCCATAAGAAATCAAACCTGCCAGAGCCAGATCATTTTCAGGCACCATATATCCTTTGGGCTGATTACTAATTTTTTCTAGAATTCCTTTTTTCCATTCATCTGAATCATCATAAAAAACTTCTCTTAATTTGGATTCATGTTCTCTTAAGATATTTTGCGGATCAAAGACACGAACTGGGTCTGTGGGTGTAACAGCAAAAATCAGGGCGATTCTAGTGGTATTAGAATATTTAGAGAGACCCTCTTCAACCCCTTTAAGAATATTTGTAATGCATAGTTTTTTGTATAATTTCTGGTTCATTTAATGAAAACCTATAAAAATATTAATTATATAAAATAGATTGATACCCCTGTTAAGCTCCTATTTGCAAGAGTTTTTTATTGTAAAATATTGCAGGGATTGTTATTGAATCAAAAAAAACTTATGGAGGATTAAAAATATGAGAAAAATGCTCATCCCTTTAATTATATTTACTGTTATATTTGCTAATTTCCCTAACACCGTTATTGCGAAAACCGGTTATGTTTCTGATATGCTTTTATTAACCTTCAGGCAAGGACCTGGTAATACTTACAAGGTTTTAAGGACTCTCAAAAGTAATACTCAGCTTACTGTTCTCGAAGAAGAAAACGGTTATTTAAAAGTCGAATTAGAATCCGATGAAATTGGTTGGGTAGATAAAAAGTTTGTGATTTTTGAATTGCCTTCTGTTCTTGTCGCAAAACAGCTAGAGGCAAAGAATCAGGCACTTGAATCCAAAATTATTAAAGTTCGATCAAGTAGCCAATCTTTAAATGATACGCTTACTACGTTAAAAAATGAATATGCTGTTAAACTTGATTTATTAAATATTTCCTTAAACAAAGTTCAAACAGAAAATAGTACTCTTTCAGCATCGAATGCAGAAAGCCAAAAAAAATATGATGCTTTAGTTGATCAATCCAAAAACATCCTCAAGATCGTTCAAGAAAACAAATCGTATCAACTGACCAATCAAACCCTTAGCAAAGATCTCGACGCCCTTCAGATTAAACATAAAAATAGCTTTAGAACCGGTATGATCAAATGGTTTTTTGCAGGAGTAGGTGTTTTGCTTGCCGGTTGGATAATGGGTAATGGTGTCTCTTCAAAAAGACGCAGTTCCAGTTCTCTTTTAGATTAACCTTAATTAGCTTTTTATCACCACACATACCCAAAAAAACCGGCCACTTATTAAAAAAGAAAATCGATAGGAGCAAATAAATGACAGAGCCTAGTATAAAACAAAAAGTTATTCTGAATAAAAAAGAATACATTGTCCATAATATAAATGAATTAGAAAAAATGGGCTTGGGAGAAATTAAGACACTTCCCTTTTCTGCAAGAGTTTTAATTGAAAATATGGCCCGAAATCTGGATAACAAAGCGGTTAAATGGGATGACATTGTTACTGCAGTAAATTTTTATTCAAATACCGCTCAAACTGATGAACTTATCGCTTTTTTCCCCGGAAGAGTGTTAATGCAGGATTTTACCGGCGTACCCGCTGTTGTGGATTTTGCAGCCATGCGAGATGCAGTTAATGCCGCAGGTCTTGATCCAAAAAAAATAAATCCTTTAGTTCCAGTGGATTTGGTGATTGATCACTCCATCCAGGTAGATCACTTTAAAGAAAAAAATTCATACTTTTTAAATGCACAAAAAGAGTATGAAAGAAATCTTGAACGCTATCAACTTTTAAAATGGGCACAAAAGAGTTTTGATAATTTTAGAGTTGTTCCACCAGAATCTGGCATTTGTCATCAAGTCAATCTTGAATATCTGGCTACGGTTGTAGGAACAAAACAAACAGATGAAGGCTTGCTTGCTTTTCCCGACACATTAGTGGGAACCGATTCCCATACAACCATGATAAATAGTCTTGGTGTCTTAGGATGGGGCGTAGGCGGGATTGAAGCTGAGGCTGTTATGCTTGGGCAACCCTATTATATGAATTTACCGCAGATTGTTGGGGTAAATTTTATTGGAAAGCCACAAAAGCATGTTACATCTACAGACATTGCATTGTATGTCACCAATATATTAAGAAAAGAAAATGTAGTCGAAAAAATTGTTGAATACACAGGTCTTGGTCTTAAGAATCTGACATTGACTGATCGAGCCACTATTGCCAACATGTCTCCAGAATATGGTGCTACATCAGGATTTTTCCCCGTAGATGAGCAGACACTTGAATATTTAAAAAAGACCAATCGCGTTGAAGCGGCAGACCGTGTTGAAGCCTATTGCAAGACCTGTGGTTTTTTTAATACCTACGATGAAAATATTAAATTCACTAAAAAAATTGACGTTGATTTATCCACCATTGGAACTTCTATTGCGGGACCTTCAAGACCTCAGGATAGAATTGATCTTGATGCAGTTAAAGAAAAAACAACAAAAATATATGACTTAACCAATAAAAAAGACATTGCTATTAAATCCAATGAAGAGCCAGAAGTCTTAACAAATGGAAGTATTGTTATTGCTGCCATTACTTCATGCACCAATACTTCCAACCCTTATACCATGATAGGTGCCGGGCTTGTGGCAAAAAAAGCGGTTGAAAAAGGCCTTAGCATTCCCTGGTATGTTAAAACATCTTTGTCTCCCGGGTCTAGGGTTGTGATGGATTATTTAACCGGTTCTGGTCTCATGGAATACTTTCAAGATCTTGGATTCAACAATACTGGCTTTGGGTGTATGACATGTATTGGCAACAGTGGACCTTTGGACCCATTTATTGAAAAATCGATAAAAGATAATAAATTAGATGTCATGTCCGTACTTTCTGGGAATCGTAACTTTGAGGCCAGAATACACCAGGAAGTTGTGGGTAATTTTCTAATGTCCCCTCTCCTTGTGGTGATTTATGCAATTGCCGGTAAAATTGATATTGATCTGAATACCGAAGCACTTGGTACTGATAAAGATGGTACCCCGGTATTTATGAAAGATATCTGGCCGGCATCTGAAGAGATCAATGAGTTTGTAGAAAATTATGTCCATCGACGTTTTTTCAAAGATCAGTACGAACATATTTTTGATGGGGATAAACTGTGGCAGGATCTTGAAGTTCCGGAAACAACCACCTTTAATTTTGATGAAAATTCTAAATATATCCGAAATCCTCCTTTCTTTACCGAATTTTCACCAGATGAACCTGTCTTAAAAGATATTAAGGATGCCAGAGCACTTTTGGTTTTAGGAGATTCTGTTACCACGGATCATATCTCTCCTGCAGGCGCGATTCCTGTGGATTATCCTGCTGGAAAATACTTAATAGATAATGGTATAAAGCCCTGGGACTTTAACTCTTATGGATCTCGCAGAGGAAATCATGAAGTCATGATGCGCGGGACTTTTGCTAATATACGAATCAAGAATCAACTGGTTTCTGAAGCCGGCGGATTGACCTTAAAATTTCCGGAAAATGAACAACAATACGTCTTTGATGCATCTGAAAAATATCGCGATGAAAATGTAGATCTGCTTGTTTTTGGCGGCACTGAATATGGAACCGGCTCATCCAGAGATTGGGCAGCAAAAGGCACAAATCTTTTAGGTGTTAAAGCTGTAATAACGACTTCTTTTGAAAGAATTCATCGATCAAATCTTGTGGGGATGGGTGTATTACCATGCATCTTTAAACCTGGCGAATCTTTTGAATCTCTTGGATATAAAGGGGACGAGATTTTTGCAATTTCCAATCTTGATAAAATCAAACCCAATGGGATTTTGACCGTAAATGTTCAAAAAGACGGTAAAGAAACTTCATTCGATATAATTGTAAAACTCAATACAGATATTGAAGTAGATTACATTAAAAATGGTGGAATTTTGCACTATGTTTTACGCCAGATGATAAAAGCATAAAAAAAATATTATTAAGCTGCTCTCTTTTTTAAATCAAAAAGAGAGCAGCTTTTTTTTATCCAAGAATTCCAGTTTTCCAATTTCGAATCAAGTTAATAAACGTTCTCACTCCAATTCCCGAAGGTCCTTTAGGAATATAAGATTTTTTGGTAAAATCCCATGCTGTTCCAGCGATATCCAAATGAGCCCAGGGTATCTCTCCTACAAAATTAGATAAATATGCAGCAGCAGTTATGCTACCACCCGGCCTTCCCCCAACATTTTTAATGTCGGCTACATCTGATTTTATTTGCTTTTTGTACTCTTTAGTTAACGGCAGTTGCCATATCGGTTCTCCTGCTTCTTTTCCAGCCAGAACTATTTGTTTGGCCAAAACATTATGATTTCCCATTAACCCGGAATGATGATGTCCCAATCCGATGATCACAGCACCTGTCAGGGTTGCAATATCCACGACGGCATCCGGTTTATAGGTTTTAATACCGTAAGATAATGCATCACCTAAAATCATTCGGCCTTCAGCATCGGTATTAACAATTTCAGAGGTTACACCATTAAAATGCTTTATGATATCTCCTGGCCGAACAGCATGGCTTCCTGACATGTTGTCTGTGGCAGGAACTATGGCCACAACATTCATATTGGGTTTTTCTTCTCCAACAGCTTTCATTGTTGCCAAAACAGCAGCCCCACCACACATATCATATTTCATTTCCTCCATGCCGCCAGCGGGTTTTAAGCTGATGCCGCCAGAATCAAATGTGACGCCCTTTCCCACCAACAAAATGGTGTCAGATGATTTTGAAGATTTATATTCAAGAATAATCATTCGAGGAGGAATAGCTGAACCTTGATTTACAGCAAGAATTCCTCCCATTCCAAGTTTTTGCATATCCTTTTTTTCGAGGCATGTGTATTTTAACCCATAGGTCTTTGATAACCCCTTGGCATACTCTGCAAATTCTTTAGAGGTCCACCCGTTTCCAGGTTCATTGGCCATATTTCTTGCTTCACAAGCGGCCAGAGCGGCAACCATTCCTTTGTTCGCTCCTTTTCGGATGGAACTAACTAAGGTGGTGCAGGCAAATTGTATGGTTTTAAGTCCGAGGTAATCTGATTTTTTTTTCTTAGATTTTTTATATTTAGAAAATCGATAATCACCTAATAATATGCCTTCTGAGAGACTTTGAGCAATTTTGCCGGGCAAAATCGATTCAATCGTCGGAATGCAGACAGTAACCGTTTTGGCTTTGATTTTTTCACAGATATTCGCAATATCGCCCCCAAGTTGTCTTAGAAGATCATATGATTGCGTTATCTTTGTCTGGGCATTAATTGAACCCATTCCTATAACTAAAATTCTTTGAGCGGTTTTATCAGTTTTTTTTGTACTCAGTGTTGGATAAGATAGCAATTGTTGAGAAGACTTGCCTGAAAAATCACCCAACTCATATGCTTTATTAATTAAATCTTTAATTAATGGCTCATAAACAGGTGCTTTATTTTTATTTTCCAAAAGACAAAAAACCAAAAGGTCAGTTTTAATCGTGTTTACAGCTTTTTGAGTAACAATTAACCGAGTTGTCTTCATATTCATTCCTTTTGTTTGATGATTAAAAATAATATTTAGATTAGCATTTTTTTTAGTTCATCGTCCATAATGTTTCGTTATAGACATGTAACATTGAACATATGAATACTTTTCATATAATAAAGATTATTCATATTTCTTTTATTTTTATATGGCATTTGTGATATAATCATCCCTAATATTATTAGAGGAAAGATTTTATAAATAATTTTAAGGAATTTTTACATTTATGGAAATTAGACATTACGATTTTAAGTATGGAGAATTTGGAGAAACGCTTGGTATTCAAATCAATATCAGAGGGTTTGATGTTCTTAGATATAATAATATCAGCAAAGGAACTGCTTTTACCATCGACGAGAGACGTAAATTTAAACTCAGTGGTTTTTTGCCCCCCAGAGTAAAAACACTTGATGATCAAATTAATAACAGCCTTAACATTATTGATCAAAAACAAAGTGATATTGAAAAATTTATATACATCAGGAGTTTATATGACAGAAATGTTGTTTTAGCTCATGCAGTTATAGCCAGTAATATTCCAAAATTTTTACCCATTATCTACACGCCAACAGTGGGCCTTGCATGCCAGCAGTATTCTTCTATTTTTAGAGGTGCAAACGGAATTCATTTTTATCCGGGTAATATTAATTTTGCAGAATACATTCTTAGAAACTATACAGACCAGGATATTCGAATTGCGGTGGTAACAGACAATCAAGGTATTTTAGGCATCGGCGATCAAGGAGCCGGCGGTATTCCCATCTGTCTTGGAAAACTAATGCTTTATACTCAAGGTGCGGGCATCGCCCCCTGGCATTGTTTACCGATCTCCCTTGATGTAGGAACAGATAATGAAGAATTGATCAATGATCCGAACTATCTTGGTTGGCGCCATAAACGCCTGAAAGGTGATGAATACAACGCTTTTATTGAAAAGTTTGTAGTGGCATTTAAGAAAAACTTCCCACATGCGCTGTGTCAGTGGGAAGATTTTTCAAAGCAAACTGCCTTTACAGTTCGAGATAAATATCTTGATCGATTGATTTCGTTCAATGATGACATTCAAGGAACAGGATCCATCGCCCTTGCTGGGATCCTTGCTGCCATGAAAATTAAAAAAGAAAACATGGCTGATCAGATATATCTGATTCATGGGGCTGGAGCTGGAGGAATTGGTATTGCAGAACAAATTCAAACTGAGCTCATGGTACAGGGTTTAGATAAACAAAGTGCTATTGATCTTATATTTACCCTTGATTCAAAAGGCATCGTCACGTCTGATAGAGACCTTGAACCCTATAAAATGAAGTTTGCAAAGGACCCAAAGAAACTAAATTGGTTAAAAACACAAGCAGACAATACACTTTTGAATGCGGTTAAAAATGAAAAAGTAACCGTACTGATTGGTACTTCAGGTCAACCTGGATGCTTTTCTAAACAGATTGTCGAAGCTGCGTGTCAAAATACAAACAGACCTGCAATCCTACCATTGAGCAATCCAACAACAAAAGCTGAAGCCTTACCTAAAGACATTTATGAATGGAGTAACGGAAAAGCCCTTGTGGCAACAGGATCACCATTTGCCGATGTAAAACACAATGGCAAGGAGTATAGAATAGGACAAATGAACAATGCCTTTGTTTTTCCAGGAGTTGGCTTAGGGATTGTGGCATCGGGTGCCTCCCATGTTTTACCGATCTTCTTTTCTGCAGCAGCACATGCAGTAGCAGGATTTATTAATGAACAAGATATTAAAGATGGTATTTTATGCCCACCGTTAGATCAGTTAAAACAGGTTTCTATCGCCGTTGCCAAACGTGTGGGTTCCGAAGCTATAAAAGCGGGTGTAACTCAGAAGGATTGCACATTTTCAACGTATAAACATAAAAATGACAAGAAAAGGCTTGATTTACTTGTGGAAAACATGTGTTGGACGCCTGAATATTTCGAACTTATCTAATATTTTTTTAGATAAAAGCCTGTCCAAAAATATATTTTTTTGGACAGGCTTTTATTAAGATATTTATTTATTTAAAGACTGCATCATCTGACCCATTTTCTGTTGAGCCTCGGCCACCTTCGGATCTGTAATGTACTTCATCGTTTTCATAAAAGATGAAGCAAACTCCATCCCTACTTTTGTTGCTTCGGCTTGAGACTGAACAACGCTTTCGGGTAAATCTTTTTGAGTTAACAGTCCAGGATATTTTTCATTAATTTTCTGCATTTTTGGGATTAAAACACTAAATTCGTCAGAATATTTATTCATGGCTTTTGCTACCTCTTCTGCGTTTTGTGCAGAATTGAGGCCATCAATATAATCACGTGTAATCTCTACGAACTGATTATTATAGCTTACGAGTTCGTCATATTTATCTTGACCACAACCAACGATAGCCACCAATAATACCATAACAATAATAATAGCTTTGTAACTTTTTCTCATAAGAATTCCTCAAAATAAAATGTAGTTTTTATAAATATGATTTCATGTCTATAGGCCGTTAATATCTCATCTTTATAGCCTTGTCCAATTTTTTTAGGATAAAAATGATTAACTAAAAAAAGCTTATTAAAAAATAAACTTTTATATCGCTTATTTTTTAGGATGACATTTATTGCATGATATAGGTGCCGGGCCTTTGCCTTTAGGGTCACCTTTGGTAATATTATATTTTTTGTGACACCCCTTACAATTGGCATGAAGTGCCTCAAAATGATATTTCATAATCCTTGGCTTTTTATCTAACTTTTCACCTTTAGGTTTTAAAGTTCCAGGATGACATTCTATGCAGTCTTGTACTGTATCCTGATAGGTTAATTGTAAAGGTGTTCCATTTTTATCATGATGACAATCCTGGCAACCGATTTTATATTCATCAACATGTTTTTGATGGGTGAAAATTACGATTCCTTTTTTGTGACTTTTATACCCTGGATTATTCATGGGAATAACTGAAATATCTTTTGATTGATTATCAGTATCAACCCTTGGTTGATTTATATTTTTATCCTCTTTTAGATGCATATCGGTAACGACTAAAGCGTCTTTTTGCTCATTAGCCACAATTGGTTTTGTTAGAGAAGCATTTTCAGAATCCTTAATCTTATGAATAGCGTTAGAATCAGTTGTAAAAGATACGCTTTGTTTTTTATGTATCACCACTTTTGAAGGTACTGCATGATACGTTAAAAAAAGTATACAAAGTAAGACACAAACAAAAATAATATGCAGACCGCTGGTCTCTTCATCCATTATTTCTCTCCTTATAGCTTTTCATTGATTTTTTTTCTCTATAATGCATAATAAAAAAATGGACAAAAATAAACCTATAAAAAAAAACTATTTAAACCCTTTGTGGCATTATGGGCTTGGGGCAATTTTTGTCTGGTCCTTTTTTATTTACTTATCTTTGTTCTGGCATCAGCAGGCAATGCATTTTGGAGCCGTTAGCGCTGCAAAAATTGAAGCACGAACTGCCTTTCATAACCATGTCATATATCGTAGTTGGAATGCAAGTTTGGAAAGTGTTTACGTGCCAATTACACCACAAACCCAACCCAATCCATATCTTGATGTTCCGGAACGTGATATCCAAACACCATCCGGCATCAAATTAACAAAAGTTAATCCGGCTTTTATGACTAGACAGGCAACTGAATTGGCCAAAAAAAAATTTGGCTTTGTAGCACATATAACCAGCTTAAACCCCATCCGAATAGAAAATAAAGCAGATGAATGGGAAGCAGCAGCTTTGAAAAAATTTGAAAATGGCAGTGATGAATATTCTTCAATAGAAAGTATAAATCAAAAAGAATATATGCGTCTAATGAAACCATTGATTGTAGAGGATAGCTGCTTAAAGTGTCATGCAAAACAAGGGTATAAAATTGGCGATATTCGTGGAGGGATAAGTGTTGCCGTGCCGATGAAACCACATTATTCCA
>JAWSVH010000024.1:0-36188 GCA_033852015.1 Desulfobacula sp. | reverse complement strand
AAATAATTAAAATTGCCAATTACGAAACCATTGAGTTACCTCAAGGTAAGGTCATTGACATTGAAAAATCATCAAAATAATTATCTAACAGGTCATTAAAAATATAATTTTAATAAATTCGTCACTATTTCTGGTATCTTTGAAAAAAAAATAGTATCATTAAGGTTTGAATAATAAAACTCAATCCATATTGGATTTAGACCATATCGAAATGTAAAAAGGAGCAGAGTCATGAAAAAAGTTGGAATTGTTGGTTGGCGTGGAATGGTAGGATCAGTACTGATACAAAGAATGATAGAAGAAAAAGATTTTAATCAGTTTACGCCACTTTTTTTTACAACTTCTCAAGCAGGACAGGATGCACCAGATGTGGGTATCAATTCGCCACCTCTGGTGGATGCATATGATATTGATTCTCTATATGATATGGATATTATTCTTTCGTGTCAGGGCGGATCATATACCCAAGCCGTTCGACCTAAGCTTGAACAAAGAAACTGGGATGGCTATTGGATAGATGCTGCCTCCACTCTACGGATGGATGATAAGAGTATAATCGTTCTTGATCCTGTAAACCGTAAAGTAATTGATGATGCTTTAGATGCAGGCATAAAAAACTATATTGGTGGAAATTGTACCGTATCTTTGATGCTGATGGCGCTTGGGGGACTTTTTGAAAATGATGTCATTGAGTGGGTGACTTCCATGACCTATCAAGCAGCATCAGGAGCCGGTGCGAAAAACATGGAAGAACTGGTGGCTCAGATGCAGACCATTGGGGAGATGGCTTCTCCTGTATTGAAGAATCCTGCTTCCGCTATTTTAGATCTGGACAAAAATGTCATCAACACCATGCTGTCTGATGCCATGCCAGTTAAAAACTGGGCTGTGCCTTTGGCTGCAAGCTTGATCCCCTGGATTGATAAAGCCATGGATAATGGTCAGACCCGTGAAGAATGGAAAGGATTTGTTGAAACCAATAAGATTATTGGCCGGTCTAATAATCCGATACCCATTGACGGTCAATGCATTAGAATTGCTTCAATGCGATGTCATAGTCAGGCATTTACCATTAAACTAAAAAAAGATGTGCCGTTAAATGATATTGAAGCCATGATGAGTCAAAACAATGATTGGGTTAAGCTGGTTGCAAATAACAAGGAAGACACAATTAAAGATTTAACACCGGCGGCTGTCACTGGAACCTTAACTGTGCCTGTGGGGCGTGTTCGTAAAATGAACCTTGGAAATGATTTTCTTACAGCATTTTCTGTTGGAGATCAGTTGCTGTGGGGAGCTGCAGAACCTTTACGAAGAGTTTTAAATATTATTCTTTAATTAAAAAAATAAAAACCTGCCACCTTGATTAAAGGCGGCAGGTTTTTTTTGCTGGATGATAAGCGTCAGACTATGATGGTGATCAATCCAGCAGTTTTATAACATTTGTTACATGATACCATGGTTGATGGTACTAAAATCAGGATATGCATTACCACCATGCTCTACGTCATCAAGTCCTTCAAGTTCTTCTTCTTTTGAAACTCTTAAGCCGATAGTTTTATCTATTACCTTGAAGACAATGAAGGCCATAGGGAATGCCCATGCAAAACATGCGGCAATTCCAATAACCTGGACTATAAGTATACCCATTGTTGTTCCTCCGATATTAAATATACCGGCAGCAAGGGTACCCCACGCTCCACAAACGCCATGAACTGATATTGCGCCTACCGGATCATCAACACGAATTTTATCAAAAAATAATACTGAGAAAACAACAATAATCCCAGCAATCGCACCGATAATGACGGCACTGGTCGGTGTTACATTCGCGCATCCTGCCGTGATACCAACAAGGCCTGCTAAAGCACCATTCAAACTCATGCCGACTTCTGGTTTTCCAAATTTCATCCAGGAAACAATCATCGCCATGATAGCACCTGCTGCAGCGGCAAGATTTGTATTCACAAAAATCATTGCAATGTCTTTTGATGCAGCAGTCGTGGAACCTGGATTAAATCCAAACCATCCAAGCCATAGGATGAAAACTCCAATGGCCGCCAAAGGTATATTGTGACCCAATATCGGTTTTACCTTTCCCTCTTTTGTATATTTACCCAGACGAGGCCCTAAAACAATGGCACCGGCCAAAGCAGCCCATCCACCCACTGAATGAACAACAGTGGAACCTGCAAAATCAATAAATCCCAACCCTTCAAGCCATCCGCTGCCATTAAATAAACTTCCCCATGCCCAGCCACCAAAAATCGGATAAATTAGAGCTGTAACACAAGCGGAGTATATCAGATAACCGGTAAACTTGGTTCTTTCTGCCATGGCACCAGAAACAATGGTAGCAGCCGTTGCCGCAAACACACACTGGAACATCCAGAAAGCTAGAACCCATGGCTCACCACCTACAGTAAAGTCACTTAAGAAAAAGCCTGAAGTTCCAATAAATCCGGTTTTAGAAACACCAAACATCAAACCGAAACCTATGGCCCAATAGAAAATAGAGCCCATGGAAAAATCCATTAAATTTTTCATCATGATATTAATCGCATTTTTTGCTCGGGTAAAACCGGCTTCGACCATTGCAAAGCCAGCTTGCATAAAAAAAACTAAGGCTGCAGCTACAAGTGTCCACATATAATCCGCATGTGACTGTACTAAAGCGATTGCATCGGCATTTGATGTAATCGTCGGAGCAACGTCTTCGCCTGCCCAGGCCATTGAAACAGAGGTTAAAAGGTATGCTATGGGTAATATGATTTTTTTCATTTTATTTATCTCCTGTTTAGCTACAAAGCTTCATTTCCAGATTCATTCGTTCTTATCCGAATTACATTTTCAATTGGTGAAATAAATATTTTACCATCACCAATTTTCCCTGTTTTGGCTGCAGTTATAATTGTTTCGACGACTTCATCAACCTGAGTTTCATCTACTGCAATTTTGATTTGAACTTTAGGAACAAAATCGGTCTGATATTCAGCGCCCCTGTATATTTCTTTATGACCTTTCTGTCGGCCGAATCCTTTAACCTCAGAAATAGTCATTCCTTTTATATTTATAGCTGTTAAAGCATCTTTAACTTCATCAACTTTGAATGGTTTGATGATGGCCAAAATTTCTTTCATTTGAATTCTCCTTTTTAAAAGTATTAAATAATCAACCTGTTAACTTGATAATATACATAGCAATTCAGGTGCCAACAGATGAAAACAGACGAATTCAGGTGTCAACTACTTGATTTAATAAAATTTTCTATGATATTTAGATTCTTGAAGTTTCACATATTAGTAACATTTTTGAATTATTAGCAATACAAAAATGTTACTATTGGGATATAGACGGATTTTTTAGCATTTGAAATTACATTATTGAAACTTAATTATTTAGAACTGTTTTTTGAAAGGAAAGTAGAGACAATATCAGTCAAAGGCTTACCATCAGCATAACCTTTGACAAAAGGCCGATGAAAAAAAGGGATTGATAAGGCTTTTAATGATATCATTGGAAAATGATAAAGGCATTTAGCACCCCAATCGTATAATTTCAAATCATTCTGAATCTTTTTTAAAGATGGCAAATATATATCTATAACTGACTTTTGGGTTTGTTCTGCCGTGACTATCGCCAGTGCCGCCAACTGCCCTGTTTTAATAGCAAAGTATATCCCCTCCCCTAACAGACGCTCAGACATTCCAGCAGCGTCTCCTGCCAATAAAACTCTATTGGAATCGATCTTATATGAAAAACCATTGGTACAAATTGGATATCCTTTAAATGCGACAAGCTTGTTTGACCCCAAGCGATCTTCGGCATATTGAGTCAATAATTTTATATTTAGTTTCACACTAGGATCTGTGGAATAAATTCCAATATTCACATGGTCATCTTTAGGGAAAAGCCAATAATATCCATTTTTGTTTTGTGAAAAATCAAATTCCATTGGATATCGATCTACATGGTCTACTTTAACATCCGCTTCAAGCGCTGTTTGTTTCTGAAAAAACTGCTTTTTAACAAAAAGCCTTCTAACCTGGCTGTTGGCTCCATCCGCACCAATAAGATATTTCGCCTTGAATGTTTCAAATCGGGTTTGAATCTCAACGAAATTTGGTCGTTCGGTAATCTGTTTAATTGGTTTGATAACTTTAAAAACAGCCCCTTGATTTATAACTTTATTCAAAGAAAATAAATCCAACTCTTTACGGTCCGTCAAATAGCAAAGAGGCGTGTTGTTTTTAATATGAAAAGATTTAGTACAAGCGGAATTGATTCGCACGGTATAGCATTCACGTTTGACTAAACTGGAAATATCATATCTGAATGCATTGAAACATTTTGGCGTAAGACCACCCGCACAGGCTTTTTTTCTGGGAAATTCATATTTATCTAGAATCAGCACTTTAAATCCGAACTTCAAAAGATCAAATGCAGCTGCAGTTCCAGCGGGTCCAGCACCAATTATTGCGACATCAAACATGAAATTACTCTTATCAGTTTAGCTGTTTAAAAACAACCACGTCTGATAATCAGAAATTAAAGTTAGAATAAAATAACGGTGCGCTACATGATATATCTATTGAAAAATATCGATGATATTTCTGGCAATAGAATTGGCTTTATTTTGTGCAAAAGCGTGTACTTTACCCATAATCTTAATCTTATTCAAATTAGCAGACTCTTCTGCAAAATCAAGATCACGAATCTGGGATTCAGCAGAGAGCGTATTAATACGTGAATTAGAAAGATTATTAATAACCGATTCCAACTGGTTTTGGCTGGACCCGACCTGGGATCGCTGGGTTGAAATATAATCCAGGGCAATATCGGCAAAAGCAATGGCATCCTGTGCCCCTTGTGTCGTTGTAACATCAATATCGGCAAAAGCACCCAATGTTTCATCAGAAATTTGGGATGGATCAATTGATCCAAGCGTTATTTCCATGGTTTGGCCAGAAGATGCACCGATTTGAAAGACTTTGTCAGTGAATGCTCCTGATAATAATTTTTGACCATTGTAAGAGGTGTTCTGAGCAATATCGGAAAGGGCCTCAAGAGATTTACCAATCTCCGCTTGAATGGCCTGAAGACTTTGTGAAGATTGGGCAGCACTGCCAGCCTGAATGGCCTTTTCTTTGATACCCATAATTAAATCAGCTGCCTGGCCCAAAGAGCCATCTGCTACCTGGATAATGGAAACCGTATTGCTCGCATTTTTGATGGCTTGGCTGAATCCGGAAGCCTGACTTGCTAATTTATTGGCAAGAACCATTCCGGAAGCATCATCAGAAGCCAAGTTGATCCTTTTTCCTGTGGAAAAGCGTTTGAGTGAGTCAGATAAGTCTGATTGATTTTTTTGCAACTGGTAGGTTGAAAACCCAGTTCCTGAATGAATTTTAAAAGACATAAAAAGCCTCCATATATATCAAGTATGTCTTTAAGTATAAGGGATATTAAAAATAAATCAAATAAAAACAGTTATTTTAAAATAGAAAGTCTATTTTTATGGCTACAAACAATGGATTAAAATACAAAATAGAACATCACTTTATAGGGTTGTTATTATTTCTCTTCTCCGAAATATTCAGGGTATAATTTCTTCGAACATTTGGGACAAATACTGTGATTAAATTCTGCTTCAGAATGATCTCTAATATAGTTCTCTATTTGATTCCAGTAACCTTTGTCGTCCCTTATTTTTTTGCATGCTGCACAAATCGGAAGCAACCCACTTAGTTCTTTAACCCTACTGAGGGCATTTCTTAGCTTATTGCTTTCTTGAATTACCTCTGTCTCGGATTGAATCCGAATAGCAACCTCTTTATTGAGTGTTTTTATCATTCTGTTCAGAATATATCCTAAAAACACTGTGAGAGCAAAAGTCAATGTTATCAAACCTAAAAGAAAGAGCCGCAGGCGCCTTGCATTCTCTTTCACCTTTAATTTTAAATCCGACTCTAATTTTATCTCAAACTCTGTCAGATTAACACCGAACCTTCTTATAGCTGAGAACTTATCATGAAGCTTAAATACTATCGTGCGGTGTTTCTCTATTTCAAAATTACCGCTATCTTTCAATGCGTTATCACAATGAGCAATCAATGCGTTGCCCATTGATAAGATTCCATCTGTATTGGACTTGATCTTAGCAAAAATCATTCTGGCTTCAGGATTTTTAATTTTTTGATCAAGAATTGATATTTTCTCATATAAAGATGCGATTCTCAGGGGAAATTTATCTTTGTCTGCCTTTCTATGCAATACCAAAAACAGGAGAAGATGACCTTCTGCTCGTTTTGCATAACTGGATACTTCTGTCGCGGCAGTGGTAATAGTTTTAAAATTTTTTTCTCCCTCTTCAAATGACGTTATGGTTTGTTGGTTTATTTTCAAAGCGTAAATCCCAATCACTACCATTAATGAGATAGCGGATAAAAATCCAAAGATAAGCAGTTTGTATTTCATTTTTTATAATAACCTTTGACTGTATTCACTCATATAATAATTCGTTGCATGATATTTTCTGACCAATAGTGGCTTTTAATTTGAAATCAATGTTGCGCCCACTGGCCCGCACTGTTTTGCAAGGACAGTGGGCAAATTATATCTAATATTTTATATTTCCTTTTATCAATTGTTTCAACATCAAAATATTTTTTGAAAATCTACGGGTCGAAATTGATTTTGTTACTTTTTCATTTGTAATAGCAACAGAAATTGTTTCTTGCTGCTCAGGCCATTGAGAGAATTGATTTAACCCCATATACTCTTGAAGAACTGAATGAGAAAGGTGATTAATTTTAGATATTAGCTCAGATCTTATTTTAACAGACTTTTCGATTATATTAGTCGGACTTTCATATCTTAGAATAGTAGATTCACCGCTTTCATGAATATTAAATGATACTATTCCAGATAATCCAGAAGATGGTTTAATGGTGATCGATAATGATTCTCCAAATACCAAACCATAATTTGTTAATAAACATATAAAAGTAAATAGTATTAATCTATTCATATTCTTCCTTTATCATGACAAATTTCATCTATTGTGGCACCGCGATTCACGGCGGCGTAGCCGGCGTGAATCGCAAACATCTGCGGTTTATCCGTCAGCATGTTTTTGTTGGATGTAATTACCTTTTTAATACCTCGCGTTTATATTTTTCATCGGTTTGTTGTATTTTTTTCAACAAACATTATATCCTCTATCCATAGATTGTGATTCCTAACCAAACGTACACGAAAAATTTATCATTATTATCGGTTTCGCCATGGCCCATTCAGCAACATATATTTTTGATGTTTATCAGTCTCGTAATCCTAAGGCAAGTTCATATTACAAGTGTGTGGAAAATCATTTTGAAGAGCTTGAACGAGCATGGGATTATATGTATTCATCTCGTCTGGGTTTCTGGCGGACATATGTCATGACCGTGATTTATAAATATCTGGATTGCAGTGATCTTCATACGGGATTTGCCAGGGTTCGCTGTGAAGAATGTGGGCATGAATATCTATTGGCTTTTTCCTGTAAACGCAGGCAGTTTTGCCCCTCCTGGGGCCAGCATCGCCGTGCAGATGTATGGCTATTTTTTGAATTTTAATCCACATCTGCATGCCATTGTTTCAGATGGGTGTTTTATAACAAACGGCAGTTTTTCTGTGGCGCCAAAGTTTATGGTTACAGATTTAAACAGGGTATTTCAACATGAAGTGCTGAAAATGCTCAAGAAAGCAGGAAAAATTAATGATGCCATTATTGAAAATATGCTGTCCTGGCATCATTCAGGTTTTAATGTATATATCGGTGACAGAATATATCCCCAGGATAAAACGAGTCTTGGCAATCTGGCACGGTACATTGTGCGGGCCTGTTTCCTCCAGGAAAGAATGATCTACATGGCGGATAAAGATTCTGATGATGGCATTGCCAAGGTGGTTTATGCTGCGAAGGATAAAAAATCCCGGCAAAACTGGGCACGTTTAATTCTAAAAGTATATGAGGTTGATCCCTTGTTGTGTCCAAAGTGCCAGGGAACCATGAAAATCATCAGTTCTATTGAAGACCTTGATATCATAGAAAAAATCCTTCGGCACTTGGAACTTTGGGATACCCGCAACATTGAGGATCCAAAGATGCAACTAAAGGCAGTACTTCGGCAAGCACTGGAAACCACATATGATGTCAGAAAGGATCTTTTGGTGGTGTATCGGGAGACCAGAGTCCTACCACGCAAATTTCTAAAAATTATTTAAAAAAAAGAAGATGCATTTATTACACTCGTTGAAAATATTATTGTCAGGGGAATGGAAAATAAAACCATCAAGGTCAAAGATCTTTTTTTTGCTGCCAACATGCTTGTCTTTCAGCTTTCATTTTACTCGTTTAGGAGCTGGAATATCAAACAGTATACACGTGAAGAATTCATAGACCTGGCAGAAGAAACCATTCTCAAAGCAATCATCCCAGATACCGTATCCTAAAATAATTTGTTCATTGGTGATTCATAAAGCCAGCTAAATCTATATTAATTTCAGTCTAAATAAACATAGCCAGGCCCTCTATTCTTTCAAACAATATGTACCTTTGATATCGACAACAAATCCCAGACTTTAGCATGGCAATTCTTTTTATATTTCACGGAAAAATATTTAAAAACCAGACTTTAGTTGGTTTACTGCATTTCATGGGGCTGATAAATTAAAATCATATCCTGATTTATAATCATTTAGTGGTTGCCCCTAAATGATTATTCTGGATTTAAATTTATAATATTTTTTTGAAAAAAAGCCTAAACGGGAGGAATGTAACATGAAAAAAAGATCATTTTTTCACTTATTAACTGTTCTATCATTTATCATCAGTATCACTCTTGTGTCAGCTAATTCACAAGCAGCTGTGATATTTCAGGACGGGTTTGAAAGTGGCAATTTAACAGCAGGGGGCTGGACAACCAGCGGATATTCATCAATAAGCACCCAGGCATACAACGGCAGCTATGCTGCTAGGATGGATGATAATGGGTATCTTGTAAAAGTCGTGAGCACTGAAGGCTATGAAAACATTACACTATCGTATGCTCGATATACTTACGGTTATGACTGGGGTGAACAACTAACTGTGGCATGGTCAACAGACGGTTCGAACTGGAATACAGTTGAGACGTATAATGGCGGATGGGGAATTAATCAGACACAATTGGGCACCGGCGCCGATAACCAGTCTACTCTTTACATCCTGTTCAGTTCTAATGCGTATGGCTGGTATGAACGATTCAGAATTGATGATGTAACCATCAGCGGCACCAATGGAAGCGGAGACGACGACGGCGACGATGGAAGCGGTGATGATGGAAGCGGTGATGATGGTAATGGACAGACAAATTGTCTGCCAGAGGTCCAAAACTTCACTGCGAAAGGTCCATATAGTGTAAGACGTGGCGACATTGGCAGGGTCGATATATATGTTCCCCAAAACTTACCTGAAGGCTGCAAGGTTCCGGTTATTCACCTGGCCAACGGCACAGGGGCAAGTTGTTACATGTATGGCGATATTTTAGAGCATTATGCCAGTCATGGTTTTCTCGCTGCCTGCTATGAGGATTCAAATACAGGCCAGGGAACGCAGGCTATTACTGCCATAGAAACAGTCATACAAGGATATTCAGATATCGCAGACACGAAATACGGATTTACAGGGCACTCACAAGGTGGTGGCGGAGCCATTATGGGCGTATATCGTGCTGAGACAAAATGGGGTGCTTCAAGAACGTATACAGGGTTTGCCATAGAACCTGCACACGGTTATGGCGACTCCCCATATAACTGGGAAAATTATTATGCTCAGATATCTTCGCCTATCTCCATGTTCAATGGTTCCAGTGATGGACTTGTCAGTGCAACCTGGGTGAGAAGTGGTTACAATGCACTGCCCAATAACCTTGAAAAAGCTTGGTACGAAGCTGTCGGTGCATCACATATGACGCCAATGCCCCTGAGTTATGCAAGTGAAATGGGGTTGGCCTGGTTCCGCTGGCAACTTCTGGGAGATTCCAATGCATGTGCATATTTCAAAAATATGCCAAGCTCATATAACTGGAGACTTCAGGACGTCGATAATTTAAGCACCTGCGAATAAAATCTTAATCCATTCAAAAAGAGAATCCCCGGGGCTGGATATATTTCCGGACCGGGGGATTTCTCTAAAAACCATGTTCAGTTCGAGCGATGATACTATCCTGAACCGGTTTTCCCAACCGGGTAAAATAAGCAACATAACCTGCAACCCGGACCGTGAGATCCTGATATTTCTCAGGTTTTTCCTGGGCCTGCTTTAAAACTTCTGACGAAACCATATTGAACTGACAGTGATGAATCTTAAGATCCACAAAAGTTCTGATCATGGCGGCCAGTTTCCGGACACCAATATCATTCCCAAACACATCTTTGTCCAGGCGAACGTTTAATGTCTGGCCAGGCTGGTAACTCATATTCCCAGCCGGTATGAGCAGACGGTCAGATACTATGGTTACTATTCAAACAAATCCAGGGGAATGAGGAAAAAGGCTGGCACTGATGATGCTATCCCGGCCATTGTTCCAAATGAGATGTCTTCTAAAGAATCCCGGCAAAACTGGGCACGTTTAATTCTAAAAGTATATGAGGTTGATCCCTTGTTGTGTCCAAAGTGCCAGGGAACCATGAAAATCATCAGTTTTATTGAAGACCTTGATATCATAGAAAAAATCCTTCGGCACTTGGAACTTTGGGATATCCGCAACCACGATCCGCCAGAGCCAGAACCCCTGCATATCCCTGAATTGGTTTATGACTATAGCGCTAAAGCTTCACTTCGTGCCAGAGTCTCAAATTTTTCAGTAAATTTCCCCCAATCTGTTTCAACCCTTAAATTATTTTCTTGTCGTATTACCCCCCCCCTCCTGATGCTTTACAACCGATTAATTTATTCGTTCTATTCAACGACCCGCAAACGCAGCAGAGTCAAATAACGATCACTTTAAGGGTGTGATCCCTTTAATTTTGGTATCTTGGGCAAAAAATCCCCCAAAGCCCTGTCAAGATGAGTGATTGATGCCATATAACCGTACAACGCCTGGTAGTAGTTTGTATTTGCCAGTGTCAGGAAAGAACGGGCATCTAAAACGACATCTGATGTGGTTATCTGCTGTGCATATTGCGCATTTGTTACCCTTAGATTCTCTCGAGCCTGACCAAGGGCTTTTTGAGCTGTTTTTATATTTTTTTTTGCCACTTCAAGATTGAGCAAAGCATTCTTTGCCTCCAGTTTGACCAGACTTTCGGTTTCCTTTATTTTTTCACGAATAGCTATGGTCTGGAACATGGCCTGTTTAATCCCGGCAGAAGTTTTTCCCCAGTCAAATAAAGTCCAGTTCACTTGCAGGTAAATGCTGGTATTTTCACTGTTGGTGTAGTTGTTGTCCGAAGCCATGAAATCATCTCCGTTCCGTCCGTATTTGCCCACCATATAAACCATTGGATATCGACCGCTTTTTGCCAATTTCTCAGCAAGCATGGACTGCTCAAGGATATTTTTCAATGCTCGGATTACGGGCCTTTGTTCCAGGGCTATCCGGGTTAAAGGTTCAAGTTCAGATTCAAAATCAGAAATCTGATCGACATCCTCCACCTTAACCTGCCGATTGACATCTGCGTTCAGCAATGTGTTTAAAAGAGCTATGGCACTGTCCACTCCAGCCCGTCTTTTCTCCAAATTCTGGATGGAATCTGCAAGGGCAACCTCAGATCTGAGCAAATCATTTTTGGGTATCAGTTCCTGGGTATAAAACTTTAAGGCGACGTCCTTGTGCGCCTCAAGGGAATCAACTTCGCTTTGGGCCACCACGAGCATTTTTTGAGATAAAAGAAGATTATAGCAGGCGATTCTTACATCCCTTGCAAGATCAAGTATGACCATTTCCTTTTGAATCTCTTTATCCGTGATACCCAATTTTGAGATATTCTGTGCGCTGGACAGGGCAAAACCGGTAAACAAAGGTTGGGTCAGAGTGAGTCCCCAGGCATATTGACGATCATAAGCCGTAAATGTCTCACCTTGTGCCGTTTTCATTATGGGTTGTTTGTCCAGGCCGGTAAAGGCATAATTCATAGCGACCGTTGGAAAAAAATCTGCCCGGGACCTGAGAAGAGCCTGCCGGGAAGCATGAACATATTCCCCAGCCTCCTTTACGGCTGGATGATTTACAATCGCATCCATTACGGCCTGGTCAACGGAAAGCCGGACCAGGATATCCTGGGTATAACCCGTCATAGGGATTATTATCAGGAAGCACGCACATAGGGTTAAACAGGTATTTTTCATTTTCATCCCTTTTAATTAAGTAAAATTTGTTGGGGGGTTATTTAAGCAATCTTTATCCTGAAAAACAGGGTATAAAGCACCGGCACAACGATTAGGGTTAAAATGGTTGCAAAGGATAGACCGAACATAATGGTCACTGCCATGGAGGAAAACATGGGATCCGGAAGCAGGGGTATCATGCCCAAAATAGTCGTGGCTGATGCCATCATGACCGGCCGCATCCTGCCTAAACATGAGTCTTTTACAGCATCAAGAGGTGGTTTTCCTTCACGGATCTCAATATCTATCTGGTCAATCAACACCACTGCATTTTTAATGAGCATTCCAATAAGACTGTAGGCGCCTAAAAGTGCCAGAAATCCAAAGGCTTCTCCGGTAAGAAACAGTCCCAGAACCATACCCACCACAACAAAAGGAATGAGCAGGACAATGATCAAAGGCTGTCTAATCCCGTTGAAAAGGGCCACAAGAATAAATACAATTAAAATCACAATTAAGGGGAAATATTTTTGAACTCCCTCGTTGCCGGTTTTTGAAAGATCATATTCACCGCCCCATTCCAGCGCATATCCGGTGGGCAACGGAATAGAATCAATCTGGGGCCTGAGTTCATTGAACAGGCTGTCAACGGTCGTTCCTGCAATAACGTCGCACTGGGTCGTAATCGCACGCCTTCGGTTATGCCTTCTGACCAGAGAATCTTCCCAGGTAATACCGGTTGATGAAACCACCTGCTCCAGGGGAACGGATTGAGAACCGGTTCCCCATAATGGCGTACTCTCCAAATCTGAAAACCGGTCACCGGGTGATGATATTTTAAGGCAGACCGGTATGAGATTATCCTCTTCCCGATAGTAAGAGACAATAAGACCGTCATTCACCTGTTTCATGGCCTGGGCCAGATGCTGTCTTTCCACGCCGGCTTTACGGGCCTTGTCCTGGGAATATACAGGTGTAAAAACAGGGGTTTTCTGGCGCCAATTGTCCCGAATGTTTTTGGCAGACAAATTGTTGGACATCACTGCCTTGGCCTGCCGGGAAAGCTGTCTGAGCACCTGGGGGTCAGGACCCGAAAACCGTGCCTCAATCTTAAAATCCGCACTGGGGCCATTGATATAAACAGAGAACTGAGGGTCTGATTCCGGAAATCTATCTGCAATCCAGCGCTCTAAAATCGGGATCAGGATTTTTATTTTTTTATAATCATGAACATTAATGATGAGTTGACCATAGGAGGCGTTCTGAAGTTCCGGACTAATTGAGGAAATATACCTCGGTCCCCCAGATCCAATCGTCGCAGTGAAATTTTTAATTTCAGGAATTTTTACCAGGTGATCTTCAATGATTTCAATATCCTTTGACACCGCTTCAATCCGGCTGCCCTGGGGAAGCCAGTAGTCAATAAAGAACTGGGACTTGTCTGAATCGGCAAAAAACATTTTGGGTACATATTTAAAGGCCAACCCCGATGAGATCAGAACCGCAACGATAAGAACGAGCACGACGGATCGGTGTCTGAGGCAGAGCTCAAGCAGTCTCTTGTATAATCGATAGGTCATCCCACTGTGGGGGTCTTTTTGTTTCACTTTTTTACCGGTTTTTAAAAACATATGATTGAAAACCGGTGCTTGGCTCATGGATAAAACCCATGAGAGCAGAAGCGCAATGGCCACAACCTGGAACAAAGATGCTGTATATTCTCCGGCTGTTGTCGGAGAAAGATAAATGGGCAGGAATGTCAAACAGGCGATCAGAGTCGATCCCAAAAGCGGCCACGCCGTGGTCATTGCCGGTTTGGTCATAGAAGAAAATCTTTCTTTTCCTTTCTGAAGATTGACCAGGGAGCCGTCCGTGACAACGATGGCGTTATCCACAATCATACCCATAACCAGGATCAGCGCAGCCAGAGAAATCCGTTGCAGGTTAATGTCAAAGGCCAGCATGATCACAAGCGTTCCCATAATGGAAAGCACCAGGCCACTGGCAATAAGGAGCCCGCTCCTTAACCCCATGGTGATAAGCAGAACCCCGACCACAATGGCCACAGATTGTAAAAGGTTTGTCATGAATCCTTTGATAGAGTCTTTTACAAATTTCGACTGGTAATAAATTCCGTCAAGATTGATCCCAACAGGCAGTCCTGCCATGAGTTCGTCTATTTTATTCTGAACTGCATCCCCCATGGTGACCACATTGGCACCTGCTTCGGAAGATATGGCAATACCGACGGCAGGCTTGCCGTTAAATCGCATCATGGGTTGAGCAGGCGTTACATAATCGCGTTTAATCTCTGCAATATCTTTTAAAAGGAAAGACTCATCCGCTCCGGATCGAATCACCAGATTTTCAATATCTTCAATCGTTGTAAAATCACCCGGGGCCGCCACCCGGATTCGTCTTGTATCCATCTCTATGGCGCCGGCATCCACAATACGGTTCTGTCCGTTCATGGCCTGCTGTATGGCTGTGGGCGGAAGGCCCAAATCTGCCAGGCGTGATTGGGATATCTCCACATACACAGCCTGAGTCTGATTGCCGAAAAGTTGGATTTTAGAAACGTCTGGAACTAAGAGCAATTCCCGTTTAAGATAATCAGCATATTTTTTAAGTTCGGCATTTTCAAACCCGTCACCAGTAAGTGCAAGAAAAATACCATAAACATCTCCGTAATCATCCTGGACCTGGGAAGGTCCGGCACCTTGAGGCAGGTCTTTTTGTACACTGTTCACCTTCCGCCTGAGCATATCCCAGAGCTGTTGGACCTGTGCTGTCCGAATCTTTTCATTAAGATCCACAAAAACAATGGAGAGTCCGGCCTGGGAGATGGAGCGGATATCATCCACCTCATCCGAAGACTGGGCCGCTTTTTCAATGACATCTGTCACCCGCTGCTCCACTTCATGGGGAGAAGCCCCGGGCCATGCTGTCACAACAACGGCTGTTTTAATCGTAAAAATCGGGTCTTCCAGCTTGCCCAATTTAAAATAGGCAAACACCCCTCCTGCAAGGACCATCACCATCGTAAAAATAACAATAGCCTTATGCTTGATTGAATATTCTGGTAGTTTCAATGGTATCTTCCTTTATGCTATAAAGCATTGCCCACATTGGTCTGGACAGCTGTCTGTAAAATTCGTGTCGCCTGCCCTTCTTTGAGGTAACTGGCACCGGCTGTCACCAGCCAGTCACCGGTATTCAGGCCTGTTATCACCTCAACCCCCCTGTGCCTGAGGCCACCGGTTTGAACAAATCGTTTATGAATCTTCTTGTCAGTTTCATCCACGATCCAGACAAAGGTTCTGCCCTGAGCATCATTGACAAGGGATTGGGGCGGAACCCTGAAAATGGTATCTTGGTTTTTACCGGCAATGGTGATACTGATCCTGGCTGACATACCCGGACGGACAACTGAACTTTCCCCGGGGTCCAGTGTCAGTGTCAAAGGATAAGTCTGGTTGGAACGATTGGGCTTTTTGCCAATCTCATTGAATACAGCCTTGAAAATTTTTCCGGGAATGGCTTCAAATTCACATGAATACGCTATGAACCGATCCAGGTTCCCAACCAGGTTTTCCGGAATGGCCACTTCCACCTCTATGGATGAGAGATCCACCAGCGAGATGATGGATTGACCCATGGTAATATTCTCGTGATTCTCAACCAGTTTCTGGTTGATATATCCGGTAAAGGGGGCAAAAAGATCGGTGTCGGTCAGGGCGTTCCGTGCTGATTCCAGGTTTTTCTGATCCGAATTTACCTGGGCCCGGGCCATTTCAAATGTTGCCTTTACCTGGTCATAGGTCGCCTTGGCTGCTGCATTTACTTTGACCAGATTGGTATACCGCTCATACTGGAGTTTTGATTGTGCATATTGGGCCTTGGAAGAGGCCACTTTTGCCTCAAGGGTTTTAATCTGCACTCTGAAGTCCCTTGAATCAATCTGTGCAATCAGGGCTCCTTTGGACACCTTATCTCCAGTATCTCCGTTCAGCTTGACCAATGGACCGGCGACTCTGAATGCAAGGTTTACCTCCCGGGTTGCCTGGGCCGTTCCGGGGAAAGAACGAACAGTTTCAGACTTTGGGGTTTCAAGCAGCATCGCTTTAACCGGTCTTACAAGCGTTGTTGCAGGGTCAGTATCCGCCCCTGCATTATTACAACCTGAGAGTCCGAAAATTATCAGAGCAAGGCATAGTAGCCAGCCCAGGAGAATCCATTTCTTCATCTTAAATTGTTTCATTATTCATTTCCTTTTCAACTGATTTTTTTTTGTTCCAAATAGAATGGTTCACCAACCCCAGAGACCGAAATGCTTCGGCAATACTCAACCCTATAATCGTTTTTGAAGGGTGCTTACCCTGGCGTTGCCATTTAAGATGGATGGACCAGTCCGTTTCAATATCCGTGTTGGCGTATAGCTCAGGGTGACCTGAAGAACTCGGAAGTTGGACTTTCCCATGATTCACTTGATCGAATATATCCAGGATTGCCTGCCGTTCATCGGAATCGGAGAGTCTTAAAGTTATAATTTCAACCCATTTGTTCTCTGTCATGGTCTGTCTCCTGTTTTTAATTTTTAATTCATGAAGCCCATTGCTAAATTTGTGCCAAAGAAAAAGTACTTAAAATACAGCATGTTATGAGATTAAACAAATAAAACTGTCTAATATGACATAATCAAGTTCCATATTAGACAGTTTTGCTGTATAACTATCGAATATGATAGCCAAAGGGAGGTAATATGAAATTCAATGAAATGGATTTTTTTCACAAGGCCACCACAAAAATCTGCGGCAGCCTTGATATCAATACTGTGCTGGCCCGGTGTTTTCATTTTTTTAAAAGTTATATGCCCCTAGACAATATCTCCATGAACATTTACGATCCTAAGGCACAAAATATTGTATGCATCGCAACCGCAGGCGCACCTGGATTTAAACCGTTCGAAAATATTTTTCCAATTCCTGATGAAGCCGGCCAGCGTATCGAAGCAGAAAAAGGGAAATCAGTAGAAATCATCAATCACCCTGAAAAGCATTTTCTTGGCGGGTTGATATGGAAGAACATGGGCAAAAAAGATTCGTCTTGCTTGGTTCTCAAATTAGAGGTCGAGGGTCAGAGGCTTGGGGTCGTCACTTTTTTTTCCATGGGGTTTGATCAATATACCCCGAAACATGCAAGTCTTTTAGACCTGGTCCATGATCCTTTTGCCATAGCTCTGGCCAATACGTTAAAACATCAGGAGGTTCTTAAGCTTAAAGATCTTCTGGTTGATGATAATCAATTTTTAAACCGACAGCTTCACCAGATTTCAGGCGATGAAATCATTGGTAGTGAATTTGGATTGAAATATGTCATGGAAATGGTCAGACAGATTGCACCTCAAACCACTCCGGTCCTTCTGCTTGGAGAAACCGGAGCGGGAAAGGAAGTGATTGGCAATGCGATTCATTACTCATCTCCGAGGGCCCGTGAACCGTTTATCAAAGTAAATTGCGGTGCCATCCCCGAAAACTTGATTGACAGCGAATTATTCGGGCATGAAAAAGGGGCATTTACAGGGGCTATCACTCGAAAAAGAGGCCGTTTTGAGAGAGCGGACAAAGGCACTCTTTTTTTGGATGAAATCGGAGAATTACCGCTTCAGGTCCAGGTTCGCTTGCTCAGAGTGCTTCAGGACAAAGAGATTGAACGGGTGGGCGGAAGCCACCCCATCCCGGTGGATATCAGAATTGTCACCGCCACCCACAGAAACCTGCCGCAAATGGTCAGCCAAGGAAAGTTTAGAGAAGATCTCTGGTTTAGGCTTAATGTCTTTCCCATCACCATACCCCCGTTGCGCCAGAGAAAATCAGATATTCCGGCTCTTATTCGGTATTTTATAGACAAGAAGACAAGAGAAATGAATTTTCATGAGTACCCTGTGCTGGCCCCGGGTACTATTGAGAAGTTGCAGGTCTATCATTGGCCCGGGAATGTAAGAGAACTTGAAAACCTTGTGGAACGAACCATTATCCAATGTATGACTGGATCACCGGGTAGGCCATTGGAATTTAAAACAGCCCTTCCCGAAATCGTGAATGCTGAAAAACCGTCGGGACAGAATATATTCAAGGATCCGCTTCTCCTGGATGATGCCATACGATCTCATATAGGGAAGGCTCTCAAAATGGCCGGTGGAAAAGTCCAGGGAGAGAAAGGGGCTGCAGCCCTTTTGGGACTTAATCCCAGTACCCTCAGAAACAGGATGAAAAAATTATGCATTCCATATGGTAGAAAACTGAATGCTGATACAGAATAAGGGGTGCTTTTGAAAAACATTAATACAAAATTGGGAAACCTGTATATAAATATTATCCTTGACCTTGCCATTTCTTTTTAAATCCAAAATCAGAAATAGATCCATCAGAATTGTATGAAATTCCAGAAACAGTTATTGTAAAATCACTTTTCGTTAATATTGGCACAGGTCCAATCCATCCAAAGCAATCTTTGTAATGAAAATTTCCTACTGGGAATTTAATTTTTTGAAAATCATTTTGTTCAGATACCCAAATAGTCCCATTAGTAAAATTGCCGTAATATTGTAACGGTTGCGTAATAGGCACGATAGCCTGCTCTTTTCCTGAGTTATAAAAAATACTAATCTTCGAATTAGAAACAAAATCAATTTCAGTATAATTATATCTCAAAGTATTATCAGATAATTTAATTGTAATATTGAAATTGGGCTTCTCGATAACATAATTTAAAACATAGGGAATTATTGGGATAACTTTTATTGTAGAATTTGTTGAAATCTTTGGCTTGTATAAACGAAACCTGAATTCAGCTTTTATGATTTTGTTTATTAAATTGTTATGTTTTTTTATTTACTAAATCAATATAATAAATATGTGGTTTAGCAATCACTTCAATTAAAAAATAAGAGCCTATTACCACCGCCAAGCCCCTGCACCTTCCCAAAAAACTGTTGTCGGGGTTAAGTCACATTTTGTGCGACTTCAGAAACAGTTCTTCCGGGTTCAGCGCACAGCAAGACAGCGTTTCGTTTGAAATCTCGATCGTATTTTCTTCTTTTTTCAATGTTCATTTTGTCCTCCATAATTTTCCATTATAGAGGCTTAACCTTAGGTGTACAATCTTTGGGGAGGATCACCCAATTCAAACGGAACCCACATAGACTTTTCTGTGTGTTCAGAATAAATAACAATTAGATGGGATGCTTTGCGCAGTTTATCAACAATATTCGAAGTTATATCTCCACTTGATATTTCATCGTCAAGGACATCAACATAATTTGCTACGTCTTTATTTGTTAAGTATTTGCTTAATTTGTGTGCTTTGTCTGCATCTTTTTCTTTATGGGAGATGAAAATCATTTTTTCTCCTTATTGTTTGTATAATATTTTTTATAGAACGTTTGGGTAACGGGCAGCAAGGATTTCCAAAAAAAAGTTGATTGAAAGCACATAATTTAAAAGTTTTTAAATCTTTAAAACGAAGCAGACCCTTGCTGTCCGGTTCACCCACCTGTTAGGGCTAATTTTCATATTCACTAAAATCGTCACTACCTGACTTTTGAATCCAGTATTTAAAATGAAGCTCATCTACATCATCACCGCGAGTGTCATCTTTGATACTTAAAATCTCCAGTGCTGCATATAATCCATTGGTGTTTTGCAGAATGATAAAACGTCCAATTTCAGGACTACGCACTCGGGAAGTGTAATCGAGTGACGATATCGAAGATAGGGAACTTAACATAGTCCCTTTAGGAGCCAGAGCAACACCTCTGATATTTGTGGAATCAGTGTAGCAATGAATAGTTTTATTACTTGCTTTGCTCCATCTGCTTGAAAATTCAAACATCCCAACTCCGATTCGAAAGAGTCCATTATTATTTGCGTAATTGAACTTTGCATTACCGCATATAGCCTCATTTTTAGGTGGGGGGGACGAAATGGGCATTTGTTTCGAATGGATTTATTCCAAGCTTCTTTCCAACTAAAATAGCTACTTCAGCAGGAGATTTAGTTCTTAAATCAATATATCCCGTAGTCGGCAATATTCCAGGGACATCAGTATCATCAAACCTTACTGGCAATATATATTCATCACTTTCCTCAAATGCTCTAGATTGAGCAGCTCTTCGTTCGTGATTTGTCCAAACTTTTTCACGGTAATGTTTTGATATGAACATTAAAGTATATTTTGCTTTTGTACGGTAAAGATCTGTTAAATGGACATATAAATCTTTACCCCATAAATCATCTTCTTCATATCGGTCATAGAATACAGAAATATTTCGAGCCTTCAGTTGTTCCGCAACCATTTCAACGTATGCTCTATCCTCACCTGCGAAAGATAAAGCTATATCATATTCTTTTGTCATTTTGACACCTCCAAATTAGATATAAACCTAATTAGTTAGGGTGTCCACTTTTCGTGGGTAACTTGTAGCCCTAACGCTTCGCATCAGCGGTCGCCAAAGCGCGTAGCGGTTTGGCGATCCGGCTGCATGCGCTTGTTATGTTTTGTGTAATTTCTTTGCTGCAACAAAATAGATAGATGCTCCTTTGAATATTTCTTCGGACTCAATGGCCTCGAATTCCCCTTTTGCTAACAAAATGTCTATGTCACTACTTTTTATTCTTCTAATTGGAATGGGAATTACTCCAAACTTACACAATATCCGAACCAGCTGTATCTGGAGATTAACTAAAAATGACATCTTTTGCCCTAAGCAAGGCGTTACAGAAATAAATATGCCGTCAGGCTTTAACAGGTCATTTATTCGATACACAACATTTTCCGGATTGGGTACTGTGTGCAACATGTTGAAAGCTAGAATCACATCAAATGATTCATTTTGAAATTTATCTTCAAATAAGTCCGCCTTTTCGAAGTGTACATTATCAATTTTACTAACAACTGCTTTCTCTTTTGCTATCCGAATCATCTCAGATGAGATATCGATACCTTGTATTTCTTTCACCTGACTGGAAAACTCACAGGATGCTGTGCCGGTTCCGCATCCATAATCCATAACGATATAACTATCTTTGAGGTGCTTTTTGGTGTTCTCCCTTGCCTTTTTATGGATGTATTCAAAACGCTTTTCTGTCTTGTCATAATTTTTTGAAGCCTTATTCCAAAAATCTTCCGACTTATTCATTGTTTATAGCTCCTTGAAAAACATAATGTTTAGATCACTGGCTTGTCCATGTGAATTGGTTTGTTCTATGGCCCGGGGTAGTGGGGTGGTAAATTCACCTTTGACTACGGCTGAAGCTTTGATTCGCCTTGTCCGTTATAACGCAGTTATCCGGCTTCGAAGCAAAGCTTCAGCCGTACCATATTATCGGACAATTTTCCAGCCCGCCCCCGTGTGTCCATTACAGAACGCTGCTCTTCTGCGGGCGCGGCTTTTTGCGATCCGTAGCAAGAGCATTGTTGGAAATTATATTAAATTCTTAAAGTACTGTTTTTGGGGTCGAAAAGGTGCGTTTAAGCATGAAAAACGACACTTTTTGAGATTTAAATGCCTGATATAAGCTGCTCTTGCTTGGTCTGACAAGAATTTCAAACGTTGGAGTTAAGGGGCGGCCGACCGTTATACACCTTTTCGGGCAACAAGCTTAACAAATGCCACCTATAGAATTTGCAATTTTTTCATTGTGATAATTCAGAAAAGATAGGTCAATTTCATGCTTATGTATTTTTAATTTTGATAATTCTATTTTCATAGCTCCAAAATCGAGAAGGACGTGGTGGTTAGGGCAAACAATAATAATATTTTTAATGTTGTCTGGGCCATGATGAGGCGTTCCCAAAGGTTTAATATGATGTCCTTCTGAATAATACTTTGAGCCAAGATCTAAAGTGTGGGAGCATATCTGGCATTTGTTTTCGTAGAGGGATTTTAAATTTGATATAATACTGGTATCTCGAACTACTCTTGTGGTAGTTACCTCTTTCCTTTCGGTCGCAGTTATTTCCCCAGCATCGGCACTAATAATAATTTGTGGCGGGGTATAAGTGATTTTATATTCACCTCGTCCAACAAACTCAATGAAGCCATCATCTCTGAGGACTTGCAATATTCGACTGAGAGTTTGATCTGGTGTTTTGCCTTCGCTCTCAGTTTCTCTGACAATTCTATCTAACTCTTCCTGAACTAATGCTATTCTTGTGACGACAGGGCTTTTGTGCTTTTGAGCAGATCTGATTATTGCGTTTCTAACTGATTCGGGCCAATCCATATTTGCCTCGATATTTTATGGTGTATAATAACCCAAATAAACGGCGAAATCCGCTCCATTTGGATTGTTGATTTTTAAAATGGAAAGACTCTGAATCCTCATACTTGACTCATTCCGGTCTAATCTTCTTCTTCCTCCTCTTTGACATTTCGAGCGAAATGAGGATAGTCTTCAAAACTAAAACTTTTCTCTAAATCCAATATCCTTTCCTTTATTCTTAAATGATCAATGATTGCTCCCCCACGGTGGTAAGTCTGATTGTTTTCTTCGATTTTCAGTAGTGTAAAACGGATAGCTTCTATATTAAACAGGTGAAGATACAATTCTATTGCATTCTTAAATCTTTCATCTGCTTGGTTATAGTTATAGCTACACGAATAATATGAACCAACTAACTTACAAAACTTTTCCTGCCATTCATCCGAATCGTTAATTTTGAGTAGGGCCTCCCACTGACCCTCCAAAAAATTCGGATGGTCATCACCTTCAATCCATTCTAAAACATCATTATAGTGATCTTCCAAATTTTCTTTTATAAACCATCCAAGAGTTTTGCCAACTTCATCAGATTCAATACAATGTTGAATTTTGAGTTTTGCATCTTCAGTTAACAATTCATAGAGCCCATCATTTTGAGATAAATAATAAACAAGATAGGAGACCGGGTCACCTTTTGCAGCGATATTGCTGTAATAGTCCTTTTCTTCACTAATGAGCTTATGTAACCGCCCTATCTTTCTTTTTCCGATAACTTCTAATACTTGCAAATTGATTTTTCTGTTCTTATTGCAATCTTCATTATCAAGTATAAAAACCAATTTCCAAAGTGATCTGTATATCTGCAGTTCGACTTCAGGAGTCAATCGGTTCAGATAACGGCTTTCGACATATTGTTTGACTTTTTTTTGGGTATTAAGGGCAGCCATGTTCTCAGATACATCTTCTAAAAGCTCATTTAAGATTTTTTGAGTATAAAATGGCGGTTTAACCAATATCCCTTCAAGAGTATTTCTCAGTAGTGATCTTACTGTCTCTTTATTAGGTGTATGTAATTCCCGATTTTGATTTAGCACTGGATGGGCTGATAGATGCCTCTGTTTTTGTAAATACCTTAGGTTTTCGTATTCTGAACTATGAATTAAATTAGTCTTCTCATAGACATCGTCAATGAGTTTCAGTTCCCAAGCAGATGATTTCGGGTCGCTGGTCTGTAATGATGTTAGCTCATTTAATATCTCTTTTGAAGGGGCATCATTATATAAATCAACTAAATATTGCAGTTTGAACACTATATCGCAAACAGCAACAGACCATAACATCACAACTGAAGATCGGTAGTTACAATTATGATAGGAAGACAGGACCTCTTTGAAATACTCCTTGGTTTTTCCAAAGTGGATATTCTTTACAATTTTTTCTAATGAAAATTCATTCACTTTTTGTATTCCTTTGTTGATCTTAAACTTCATCTATGAACTTCGGTGGATGTTCCTTGCCACCGAAGTTTTCCGCGCCCGGTGTTGTTGTTAACATCCCAAATAAGCGGTTTATCCGTCTTCATTTGGATTGTTGAAATATCTATCAAAAGTCAAATGAAGATCTGACCTCTTTTTTCTCTTAATTGTGCTCTTCTTAATAATCTATGAACAATAACAGTTCTTGTATTACTATCCTCAAATCAACTTTGATTTTATCTACATCCACTTTTTTTGCTGAGAATCTTCTGTTGTGTGCTGCCAAATCAGCATATTTTTTTATTTCAGGGATAGATTTTTTTGTATTTCGAGAAACAGTCCAACTTGGTTCATTTAAAAACACTTCGATCAAAGATGAAAGCTGAAAGTAATCATTGCTATTATTTTTTATTGTATCTTCAATGCCTGTTTTTTCAAATAATTCAATTATTAAAGTTTCTATCAGCTTACGAAGCATTATTAGACAGGCATTATACTGACCAAAATCATAACAAAGTGCTGCTTCCTTCGAAATATTTTCTAAATACCCTCTTGTCCCATTAAAAATTTCCAGAGTGAGCAAAGTTTCACTTGGAGGTTGTTCGATTGGCACATTGAGTGAGGCTTTAATTTCTTTCAGTGCATTTGCAGCCAAAGTATAACCGTTTTTGTTTTTAATAAACTGGCGTCGTTTATTCTTTTCTTTTTTAGATCTTTTGCTTAAATATGCTGGAATGTTGGAATAAGGGGGCACTTTTAAAGAGATAAAACATTCATGAATATTTTTAGGTTTGAAATCTGTTTTTTTTTGTTCTACCAGATAATATGCAAACAGTACAATTTGTTCTGATTGTTTCTTATCGTAGAACCCACTTATGTTGCCTGCAAATAAAGATAATTCATCCATTTATCAATCACTTTTTTTTAATATCATGTTCTATGAAATTAATACCATGGACTGTAATAGACAATTCGTTTATTCTTTTATAATCAATCCAACTTTTGCTCGTTCGAGTGTCACGGATACTTTGCTCTAAGTTTCCTGGTATCTTTACTCCATCAATATTTCTGTAGCATGTAAATATATGATTAATACCGATTTTTTCTTCGTTCATTATATTTTTTAAATAATATAAAAACATAAGATTTTTTTCTAAATTTGATTTTACTTTATACTGATTGTAAAAATCTTTTAAACTGGTTCCACAATCTCGACCAGATAGATCTAAATCATTTACCATTTTAGGGTTACTGTTTTTGGGGGTTGCTTTTCGTTTTTGTGGAATTTCTTTTTTCTTTTTTGGAGGCAATTTTGTTGATTGTTTTGTAGCCTGAGGTTGAGCGATTTTAGATTGAATTTTTTTGGAATTATCTATTCTTTCTTTAAAATCGTCATATATCATTCTCACAAAACTTTCACTTCCTTCAGCCTCGACAATTCCTTGCGAAAGATCGATCCGAATTTTGGTGCTCATAAAACTCTCCTTTATTTTACAGTAACGCATGTTTTTGGGGCTGCGGTCCCCAGCGGGCCACAACAAACATAGATTATAATTCAAACACTCTATTTCTTAAAATGCGACATAATATATTCATAGGTATCTTTTGAATCCAATTCTCGTGTTGAGTTGTTTGCTCTAATAAAAAACTGGTTCTTATTGTTTTCTTTAACGAATGCTGCATTATTTGATTTATCTACCTTCATCACACAAATTGGTTGACCATTAATTTGGGGGAACTCTATGGAAATATATGTACTAAATTGGCTTCCAATTTTCTCACATATTAAATCACTAAGAAATAGCTGGTAGCCATCGATGTTTTTCTTTCTCAATGTTATTAAATCTTTTTGGATACCTATCGAATTCTTATTATCATCAACACCGATAAATAAAAATCCGCCATTTGAATTTAGAAATCCAGCGAGTGACTTTATCACTGATTTTTACATCTCTTTATTTTTACAATCTTGATTATAATCCCACCGTGCAGAAGATTTAAATTCCACATTTTCGCTTTCGCCTTGATTAATCATTTTTTTATAATCAGCATTTTTTTGTTTGTTTTCTTTTCCATAAGTAGTTGGCAACGATTCATCTACTATAGCTCCTACGAATTGTGCATTTTCAAAAGGAGATATGATTTCAACATCTTCTAAGACTAAACGCCACTCCTTTGCTTTTATATTTGCGATTTTGTAAATACTTCCTTTTCCATACACATGCTGCTCATATGGGATAATCGCGCCCATTGACACTGGAATCAACATATCCTTTTCAATAGGTGAATAAAAATGTTTAGGAATATCTTTGTTCTCACCTCTATCAGATAGCCGGTAAACTCCTATCGTATCTTTACTAACAGTAGCTTCCCATTTATCCTTAAATCCAAAGGAATTATCTTCTGTTACAGGAATACATAAATCAACAACACCTTCTGAGCTATTTTCTGGAAGCCAAATTCTGATTGAAACAATTACAGCCTCCCATACAACTCCATCCTGTATCATATCCCTTTTCATATTAATTTTGTCTATAATTGTTTTATCTTTTCGGGTGATGATTAATTTTATATTGTTTTGTGGCGTTTTCATATTTTCTCTTAAAGTGGTTCATTAAAAATGTATAACGTTGCCAAATAAGCGGTATCATCCGCTTGATTTGGATTGTTGGAATAAATAAAAAATCCACGGCAACCTTGTTAATTCACAGTTCAAGATGTGATCCCGCACCCATACTCATCCTTTTGTTATTGGGTTTGAATTGAAATTTTATTTTTAAGTATTACCACCTGACAGCAGCTTTCAAAAAATTTGATGTAATTGCTGAATATTCCTTATCCTTATCTGCTTCAATTAAAATTTCATTTTTTAAAATATTTTTCACTTGACCATCTGGTAAGCTTTTCCAATGATCAAGCATCAACTGAATTTTTTCAATTTTTTCCTTTCTCCTTTCAAATAAGCTTGCCCTCGACAATTTCATAATCTTTGTAGTTAAGTAACCTTTTGGATCATTTGTCTGTTGAAGAATAAGTGGCCCATAAAATTTTAGATGCACTGAAGGATCATCTGTATAAGGATTTATTAATGGTTCGTTTTCATCATAGTAATTCGATTTTTCTCTGTTGCACTCTGTACAAACATATGCAAGATTTTCCCATTCTACAGCTTTATCTGGCCTCTTTGAAATAGGCAAAATATGATCAGTTTCACCAGGGAAAACATGAGATATTTTGCTTTCACAGTATATGCATTTGTCAAAAGCTTCTTCTCGTAATGCGGCTTTAATATCTGGGTGTCGGTAGCGAAATTTAGCTACCTTAGGGACATTCTCATCCCCGTTGATAAAACGTTGATATTCCGCAGCCCATTCAGATTCCTTTTCCTTTAGTATTGTTGGCTTTTCAAATTTTGAAAGTTTTATCATTAATTAGTTTCCTACTATTGTTGTTATTGCTTCTGGAAATAGATGCTCAAGACCTAACTCACTCATTTCTTTTCGCAAACCCTTAATACTATTTTCGCTAATTCCAATGCCCGAATATTTTTCAATGATAGAGTTAACTTTATCCTGTGCCCAAATTGGAAGAGTATTTGATACTCCAAGTACATCCCGCAAAACTTCATTGGATGATCCCGCTTTATTAACAATATCCAACAAGCCACTTTCGACTTTTCGGACATTATTATAATTAAGAACGTAAACATTCGAATCAGGTACGGAAGTAACCATAAAAGGATTATGTGTTGCCACAACAAATTGAACAGTCGGAAAAGCCTTTATTAAATCAGGGAGGAGTGACCGCTGTAGAGCCGGATGAAGATGATTTTCTGGCTCATCAATAACTACAACAAATGATGAATTCAATAGGGATGACATATAAATTTGCCAAGAAAGATCTAATAATGAGGCGACTCCCCCTGATACTGCATCAAAAGAAAATTCACCCGTATCGGTATCCAATAAAACTTCAGGCATTCTAATGATAAATTTATTAAAGCCAAGTGATTTTGGTAATACAATTCTCAATACTGATTGGTAACCCTCAAAAGTTTTAATTGCCTCATCATCTCGGGAAACAACTTCATTACCGTATCCAAACGTGGCAAGAGATACCAAAGCCTCTTTAATCCGAAAACTGGGTGATGTTACTCGCGCATTTATATTGTATCTTGCACGTAAGTCATTAAGATATTTATTGAATATTTGGTCTTTAGCATCAAGGATTGTAGGTATTTGTTGGAGTTTTTGATAAACGTATGCGGGTCTATGAGAAGAAACAAATACTCCTGGAACTTGCTGCTGACCTCTAATAGTTACATTATAGGATTCAACAACTTTTTCTGGTACATCTATTGTTGCTTTAGTTTCATTTGAATATTCTATCTCACCAATTATCTCATGTCCTTTTGGAGTCTGTTGCTGAGAAGGCCAAAGTCGACCTTCCCAAATATCTGTTAAATATTTCAAGACTCCTTTTTTTTGTTTTCTAGGCGTGCTAACAAATTGAAGATTCCATCCAAAATGCCTATTCAACAGATTTAAAAGGGTTGTTTTTCCCGCACCGTTCGCACCAGTTAAAACAGTTAATTTTTGATGAAATGATATGTCGATTTTTTCAAATTGGCGCCACCCTTCGATGCTAAGACGATCAAATTTAATTTCCATTTCGATTTCCACTTATGGTTTTATTGAATAATGTTTAGATCACTGGCTTGTCCATGTGAATTGGTTTGTTCAACGGCCCGGGGTAGTGGGGTGAAAAATTCACCTTTGACTACGGCTGAAGCTTTGCTTCGCCTTGCCCGTTATAACACAGTTATGCGGCTACGAAGCAAAGCTTCAGCCGTACCATATTATCGGACAATTTGAAAGCCCGCCCCCGTGTGACCGGTCATCGAACAAGAAGGTTACCGGTTGTCCGCATAACTCCAATAATTTATTCTCTATCCGCATAACACTCAGAATTGAAATAATATGCGCTAACATATTTGATCATTTTAAGAACTAAAAGATTTCCTATCAACATTTCTATAGGCTGTAAAGTAATTTGGAGCAAACCTTCAAAGAGCATGTAGATTCAGTTGCTGTTTAAGATCTGGCCACTGGGGAATAAATTTGCTCATTAAATGCTTAAACCTTGCATTATGTTTTTTTTCAAGAAGATGAATCATTTCATGAACAACAACATATTCAAGAAATTTTTCATCAAGCTTAATTAAATGGAAGTTTAACCAGATTCTGCGTGCGACAATATTGCAGCTTCCCCAGCGAGTTCTCATTTTTTTGACCCTAAACTCGTTAATACGAACCCCTAACACAGGCTCCCATTTGTAAATAATGGAGTTAATCGCTTTTTTAATTTCATACCGATACCAGGTATCGATAATACTCTGAATCTGGATTGTTTTAGTACCGGGTCTAACAAACAATTGAATAAACTCGTCATTGTGTTTTATTACTTTTGGTGAGCATGATTTATAGATCACTTTAACCGGATAGGCTTTTCCCATGAATAAAATTGTTTCATTATGAGAAAAGGTCTTATTTAATGCTGGTTTTGGAATGATTTTTTTTGAAATCTGCTTATCTAACCATTGTTTTTTTGATAAAAATGCCCGGTTTAAATCATCTGAAGAAATGCGCAATGGTGCTGAAATAACGATCTTCTTTGTTTGTGGATAGACCTTAAAATAAATATGTTTAATCGGTTTTTTGATTATTCTCAGGTCATACCCGTCAATTTTAAAATCTGGCTTAAAGCCTGGTTTGGAATCTGCTTTGAAACCAGGTGTTTTTAATGCCTTAGGCTTTTTAAAAGAAAACAATTACTTATTACTTTTCATCCGTTGTATAATCGAATCTACAGATTCTCCATTGGGGGCCATTGCTGTCGGGTTTTGAGCAATTAAATCTTCCCAGGCTTTAATACCGCCTTCAAAGTCCTGTAAATCATGTAAAAGCACGACACCCTTGTTAAAGCGAGCAGTTTCAAATTTAGGATCAATTTGAATCGCTCTATCAAATGTTTTGACCGCCATATCAGGTTGTTTGTTTCTTCTGTACATTGTCCCAAGATCTGTCATAACAGAGACATTATTAGGTTCTAAAATTAAAGATTTATTATATGCCTCAATAGCATTGGCATATTGATGAGAATCAAAAAACAAATTACCCAGTGTCACCAAAGCTGTCACATCTTCAGGGTTATTCTTTAAAGCCTGTTCAACTTGAAAAATTTGTGAGGCTATTTTTGCAGATTCTTCTGAGTTTTCCTGTGGCGCAGAATTCGTTGAGGCCACATTACCTTTTGGGCTCAAATTACTCTTAGAGGGCAATTTAAATGAGCTATACACCGTACCTGCGACAAAACCAATGACCAAAGAGAAAACAACGGCACCGATCAACGTTTGTTTTTTTACATGATCGCCATTATTTGTATTTTCCATAAAATATCCTTATATTTAAACAAATTTAAGTTAATGCAGACAATAATCATCGAACAATTAAATATCAAGTAACGATACTAAGATGACACCTGGGATACAATTCTCACATCCCGTTGAGGAAATGGGATATCAATTTCATTGGCCTTTAATAAATCAAAAACAGCAAGGTTAACAGTATAGGCTGTAGTATAATATTTTGTTGTTGGTACCCAATAACGAAAACTGATATCAATGCTGGAATCACCAAAGGTTTTGATTCCAACAATGGGATCGTTATCAGAGTTAACATCTGTATTTTGCAATAAAACCTGCTGTATAAGAGAAATCACTTTTTCAGGATCACTGTCATAGCTTATGCCAATGGCTCCCTGCACTATTTTATTTTCTTTAGAATTGTGAAGAATTTCCCCAATAATACTTTTATTGGGAATCGTAATAATTACGCCTTCTTCATCTGTTAAAATAGTACATGCGAGTTTAATTTCTTCAACAACTCCACTGACACCAGCGACACTGATTGTATTTCCAACAACAAACGGACGGGTCATAATAATAATGAGGCCGGCACTGTAATTTGACAAAGGGCCTTGAAGAGCAAAACTTGCACCAAAAGCTGCAGCACCCAACGCTGCGATAAACGGAGCTATCGTGATACCAAATTTACCTAAAGCAATGATGGTGGCAAAAACGATAATTGACAATTTTACAAGGTTTGCTAAAAAGCTGGATAAGGTGACATCGATATTTTTTTTAGCCATGAAGCCTAAGACAGTTTTGCCAACCCAGCCAGCGAGTAGTAAACCAAGAACTAAAACTACCATCGCACCAAAAACTTGAAGGCCATAATTAACCCCAAGCTCAATTAAAGTATCAATCAATTTTTGAACAGCTGTAATTTCATCTTTCATACCGATTCTCCAGATAGGATATTGAATTACCAGACTTCAGGGTAAGCTACATCCACAAAACTTTGTTCCATTTTAAATTTATGATTCCGTTCCATGGATGCCAAATCTAAAAAAACTGATTTAAGTTCATCGTCTTCACAATTTTGTGCAAGGGCCGTATATTTTTTCATGGCAAGCTCTTCATTCTTCATAGCAATGCCAATAGCAGTTTTCAAGTCCATAGCATCGTTAACTTCTGGCATATCAATGGTTTCAGACACCTTAAAGTCTTTTTCAAAATTAAAAAAAGAAGTTTTGATTTTATCTTTATTCAAAATTCCTGTCAAAAGGATCTCATGTTTTTTCTCTTCTTTAGCAAATTCTGTAAAGATTTCTTTAAGATGATCATCTTTTATTCGTTTAGATACATTTTCATAAAAATTTTTAGCTTCAATTTCACCTTTAATTGCTTCAGAAATTACTTGTTTATATTGCTCCAGATCCATTTTTTTCTCCATATTTCTTTATGTAATGATAAATAATTTACGATCTTTTTTTTAACTATTCGAACGTTGTTTTTGCTCTATCTCAAGAATAAATTTCCCCAATTTTTTATCGTTTTCCATAATATGAGAAAAAATCCATTCTTTCATACTTTTTATTATGTCTATAAATGCCTCATCAGACTGTTGTTTGTATTTTTCCCTAAAATCTTTAAGACGCATGATATAAAGTCTGTGTTCTTCCATATGAAATCGTTTTTCAGCATAATCATATTTTTTCATATATTCTTCTTCAATCCCAAAATGATGATTTACATACATCACCAGAAAAGAGATGGCTTGATTAAATAGAACAGCATCCTGTTTTTCATTTATGGATAATTCCAGTTTATTTAAAAGACTGATCCATTCAGTATGCTGGGTGTCTTGCCATAATAGACCCGTTTGGAATTTCACATCTAGTGTCAATTAATTTCTCCTAAAATTATGATGCCCCATGCTTTATTTCCCAGGCAATAATATGTTTGCCAAGTTTTTGATCATTTTCAAGAATATGACTAAGTATCCATTCTCCCATACGCATTAAGAGATCATCACCAGCTTTTTGAGAATAATCTTTATTTTCCGTTCTAAATTCTTTAAGTTCCAGAACAAATTCCTGATGTTCTTTAACATGTAGATCTCTATCAGGATATTTGTATTTTTCCATATACTCTTCTTCTAACTTAAAATGATGATTCACATACATCGCAAGAAATGCCACTGTATATCTAAATAAATTTTCATCTTTTTTATTCGCTTTAGCTTCTTTAACTTTATCAAATAAGTCTATGAGTTGTTTATGCTGAAAATCCTGCCAAAGAACGCCTGTTTCAAATTTAGCATCTAATTCCATACACTCTCCTTTTTTTCAGAAGATAAAATTGCGTCGTAATGAAAATCAGTTTATCAAACCTGTATTGTAAGTTCAACAAGCACTACAAATTATCTGACCAAAAATTGATCGCTTCTTTTGATGGTCGGTCGAAAAACACACCATATTCAGATGTATAATCCGGGTGCATGCCTCGAATAAACAGATAAAAGATGCCCCCAAAATGATCATCATAATCATAATTTTTTAATCTTAATTTAAGATAACGATTTAGTGCGACAAGATAAATGTGATATTGGAGAAAATAATGATGCTCCCCCATGGCTTTAAGCAAGGCATCTTTGGAATACATATCATAGGTATCGCCTAAATAATTGGATTTATAATCAACAATATACCATTTGCCCTGGTGATGAACAATCAGATCAATAAACCCCTTTAAAAACCCTTTAAAATCTGCAATATTTAATTTTGAAAAAGAATCTATATACCCTGAGGTTTTGAGGGCTGGGTTAGACAATTCAAACGCTTTACTTACCCATGAGCTTTTAAAAGAATTTACAGAAAAGGTAAATTCCATTTCATTGAGCCTGTTATCATTTTTAATGTCGTTTAAATGAAAAGATGAGGTATTCGTTTCAAGACAAGTGTCAAGGATCTGGTTCATTGCTGTAATGCCGGTTGTTAGCAATGAGGGCTCTAAATATCCGAATCGTTCGAACATCAGTGGGATTTCAGACTGTGTCTGATCTAATGGCTGTGTAAAGTCAATTGATTCAAATATCAAATGAAATAGATCTCCTGCTTTTGACCCTTTGGGAAAGTCAGCAAGCGTAATCTGTGCAAGACTGTTTGTTTCATCAAGACTATTATTATTTGGCAAACCGATTGAATGGGATGATTTGGTTAAGCCTGAAAAACTGGATAATTTCCATTCAGAATAGAAATTTTTCGTGATTGGATATGCGGTTAATGGATGATTTGAAATTGGAAGTTGTTCTTCAACATCCATAGGTATTTTAGTCATATCATATGAATACACCTTAATGCTTTTGTTAGACCTGGATTCCAATTGGGTAAGGCCCTCGATCATTGTCGTATCATCCTTACAGCCATTTAAGTGTAATAATTGACCCAACGCCGATGCTTGAACATTCTTAATGCCGCCCCAAATAATTTTACACATAGCAGAGGCACGTGTCAGCGCGACATATAGCAATCTTCTTTGTTCTGCACGAACTTCTGTTTCATAACATGCGGCTGCGTCATCAAATTCCTGGGACCCAAGATCAAGGGTGAGACAATGATTTTTATTCGGATCATGAAACAGAATATTCTCAGGATGTTTTGAATGTTGGCTTTCCCACATATAGGGCAGATAAACAATTGGATATTCAAGCCCTTTGCTTTTATGTATCGTTACAATCGCTACAGATTTTTTATCACTTTCTAACCGAAGTTCGTCAACAGACTCATCTCTAAAGTCCTTGGTTAATTGACGCGCATACCATTTTATTAAATAATATGGTGATAAATCCTTTTTTATACTGGCTTGAGATATCAATTCGACTAAGTGATAATAGTTGGTCAGCTTTCGTTCATCAAGACTTGGATTTGCTTTTAAAAAACCATGCTCTGAATGAAAAACTGCCATTATCATGGACACAAATCCCTTGTTTTCCCAAACGTCCTTATACTGTTTAAATTGATCTTGCCAATAATTGAATAGGTCGACATCCTGTTCCAACTCATACAGTTGCTTGGCACCAAAATTATAAACACCAGTACAAAGGGCGGCTTTTAGATACTCTTTATGATCTGGGTGATTAACAGCAGTAAGAATATCATGTAGATCAATGGCCTCATCAGATTCATACACAGATCCAGATTTTGATACATAAGCTGCGATACCAATATTTGAAAGGGCCATATAAATCTGTTGAGCTTGTGCATTTGTCCTGACCAGAATCGCAATATCCTTAGGCGTGATTTTTTCACCCACACCCGTTGACTTATTGGTCATACAATGGTTGGACTGCAAAACAGATTGTATATCTTTTGCTGTAATATCAGGAATCATCATTTGGGCGGTTTTTTTGTTAATATACCCATCCTTATGTGTATTATCTTCCTGCCGATCTAAAAAGCAAAACTGTAATGGAGAAACCTCAACTTTATCTAAAACAAACCTATTTTTAGCAGATTGCGGTGTCGTTACCTTTGCAAATTCAATTAAGTCATATAAAAAAGGGTTAGCGACGGAGCTAAAAATATGATTAACCCCCTGAACAAGCAAAGGAGCTGATCGAAAATTTTGTAAAAGAGTGAATCTTTGCAAGCTGTCTTTTGACGCTTGAAGATAGGCAAAGATATCTCCTCCCCGGAATGCATAAATAGCTTGTTTTGGGTCACCTATCATAAAAAATGGGGTTCCCTTAGAAGAAAAAAGTTTGGAAAATATTTCATATTGAGCCGGATCTGTATCCTGGAATTCATCAATAAGACATGCGTTATAGGTTTTTCGGACCGCATTAATAAGATTTTCTGATTCTTTACTTTCAAGGGCAAAGGCAAGATCATTTACCAGATCATCGAAAAAACAGATCCCCTGTGTGCTTTTAATTTTTTCCAAAGCGACATTAAAAAAAGTTAGAAATTCTTGTTTGAGTGATATTAGATTATTCTCAAATTGCTGATATAACGCTAACAGGTGTTCACATAATTGAAAAAATTCATGAGATGGCGGGATGCATCCATCTTTTGTTTTAAGAGCTATTGTGGAAGAACAAAATTTAAACAGTGAGTCACCTTTGGGGGTCATAACAAATAACGTATTTGAACCATCTGCAATAATTTTCTGAAGGGATGATTCCAACCATGCCGGCACATATCTTTTAGAATAACTTCTTTTATCAATTCCATTGTAATTCAAAAGAAGATCACTAATTTCTCCTGCCCTGCCCTCAAGAATTGTTCGAACTTTCACCACTGTTTGACGATATTCATCAAAAAAATCATCAAATTTTTTGAGTGTGGGTTTTAAAGCAAGGTTTTTTCTGGAAACAATTGGTCCAAAAGACTTAACAAAGCTGTCCGGTGTTATTTTTCGTTTATCAAAATATTTTAAAAACAGACGATCCAGGTTATTAATCCTGGCCATGAAAAAATCACAACTGACCTGATTCAAAAAGACAGACCGATCCGGCATAAGCTCTATATCGAAAAGGTACCGGCTTTCAAATGCATTCTCTTTTAACACTTTAAGACAAAAAGAGTGAATGGTTAAAATCGATGACTGATCAAAGCAGGTGATTCCTAAAGCAAGCCTTTGGCAAATAATTTTTGTATTCTCATCTTGGTTCAGGAATCTTACAAGAT
>JAWSVH010000159.1:0-800 GCA_033852015.1 Desulfobacula sp. | reverse complement strand
TGGTATTAAAATCAAACTAATTAAAGGAGTTGAATCGTGCCTCTAATTCCAATGGTTGTTGAACAGAGCAACAGAGGAGAGCGTGCTTACGACATCTATTCACGTCTTTTGAAAGATAGAATTATTTTTATTGGATCTGCTATTGATAATGAGATCGCTAACCTGATAGTTGCCCAGCTTTTGTTTTTGGAATCAGAAGATCCTGAAAAGGATATTAGTTTTTATGTTAATTCGCCCGGCGGTGTGGTCACTGCAGGGATGGCTATCTATGATACCATGCAATATATTAAACCGGATGTGGCAACTGTCTGTATCGGACAGGCTGCAAGCATGGGAGCCCTTCTTTTGGCCGCAGGTCAGAAAGGTAAAAGATTTGCTTTACCCAATGCAAGGATTATGATCCATCAACCACTTGGTGGAGCTCAGGGGCAGGCGACTGATATTCAGATTCAGGCCAATGAGATTTTAAGACTAAAAGATACATTGAATGAGATTCTGGCAGGGCATACCGGCCAGGATATTAAAAAAATAGCCCAAGATACAGAAAGAGATTTTTTCATGTCATCAGATCAGGCCATGAAATATGGTCTTATAGATAAGGTCGTGGCTGACAGAAGTGAAATAGAAGAAGATACAAAGGAGTAGCAATAATTATGGCTCGGAAAGATGAAGATAAAGATCGGTTTTTCTGTTCGTTTTGCGGTAAAAACCAAAAAGAGGTTAAAAAGCTGATTGCAGGGCCAAGTGTATATATTTGCAATGAATGTATCAAATTATGCGGTGAGATAATTGAAGACGAG
>JAWSVH010000158.1:0-5264 GCA_033852015.1 Desulfobacula sp. | reverse complement strand
CTCAAAAAGTACATGCCATTGCGATAAAAAGAGCATCTGCCACAGTATCTCATAAGGCCATGCAGGCAAGTCAGGAGGCCATAGCAGAATTAACCGAAAAAGTGGCTGAATATGTGGAAAAAAATTATGAAAATGTGGGGTCAGATTTTTCCAAACAAGCTTTAAAAATGCATTATGGTGCTGAAGATTACCGCAATATCAGGGGCACGACCACAAAGGAAGAAGATAAAGTCCTCACGAAAGAAGGTGTCCCGGTTATTAAAATTCCTACTCCTAAAAAATCCAATGATGATTTAAATTAGATCATTATTAATAAATTTTTTTCCAAGTTTAATTTTTCCTTTTATATCGGTTTTTGTTTTCAACTTAACTGAGTTAAAAAGGGTTGATAATACGTCTGCCGTGATTATTTTCCTATATATTAAAAACTCTGCCTTTAAACAAATGGTGGAAAATTTGAGAGCAAAGAGAATGTGCTGAAAATTTTAAGTTTGTATTTATAATGGAGACGAAAATGAAAAAACAAATAGTATCGTCTATCTTGAGTGTTGTTTTTATTGCAACAATATTTTTTCCAATGACGGTTTTAGCTAAAGAAAAAATATTGAAGCTTGCGTCTTGGGGACCGGCCCAACATTATGTGGCTGATGCACGGAATAACTGGGTCAATGAGGTGAATGATGCAGTTAAAGGGTCGCTTAAAATAATTGATTATCCCGGTGGTCAGCTATATGGGCCAGGACAGATGCATATATCAGTTGCTAAAGGGTCTATCGATATGGGTGTTATTCTTCAGCCCGCGATGCTGGCTTTAGTTCCGATGCTCCAGGGGGTTTATCTTCCTTTTGCCTTTGATAATTTAGATCAGGTGGCAGCAGCATATTCTGGAGAGTCGCTGGAAATAATTGAAAAAGCCATGGAAAAAAAGAATATAAAATTGGTCTATATAAGCTTTATTGATGGTGCCCAGATATTCAGTAGCCAAAAAAATATTACTGCAATTGAAGATTTAAAGGGCCTAAGAGTGCTGGCCACCAGCCCAATTGTTACGCAGATTTTTGCTAAACTGGGTGCTGTACCTGATACTTCAATCCCCCAGACAGAGCAGTATTTGGTTTTGAAGCGAGGTCTTTCTGACGCTGTGGTGAATAGTACAATTGGCGGATACTTCCAAAAATCCTATGAAGTGGCGCCATTTATCACCAAAATGGATATGAGTTTTCCAACCATTCTGGTTTGTATGAATCTGGTTAAGTGGAATAAATTATCAAAAGAAACACAAAAACTTATGGTTGATCTGGGAAAAAAACAAAGCATGATCACACTTGCAACTGCTAAGCGTCTAGAAAAGGTGCTGACCGGTAAGATGATAAAAGAAAATGTAACCGTTACCAGGATGCCTGAAGTTGAGCGAAATAAAATTAAAGAAGTTAGCAAAGCCATGTGGGTTAAATGGGCACAAAAACATGGAAAAACAGCCCAGCGACTTTTACAAATAAATAGTAATCTATAGGATTGATATTCTTTTTAAGATTTAGTTTTAAAAAAAGTTCCCTGGCTGTCAAAGCCAGGGAACTTTTTTATTTTTAAGTTATATACATCATTGATCAAGAGCCTACCTGTTGCCAAACTCTATATTAACCGGGAATAACTTTGATATTGACCTTGCGGTTTCTGGGGCCATCAAATTCGCAGAAATAAATGCCTTGCCAGGTGCCCAGTATTAGAGAACCATTTTCCAGTGGGATAATTTCTGATGGGCCAAAAAGGCTTACTTTGATATGGGCAGCAGAATTTCCTTCCATATGTTTAAAATGATCATCCCATGGAATAACCTTGTTGATGGTGTGTAAAATATCTGCTTCAACAGCAGAGTCTGCGTTTTCGTTAATGGTGATTGCTGCAGTGGTATGCATGGAATAGACATGGACCAGGCCATCTTTAATTCCGGATTCTTTTACAGCCCCTCTTACCTGGGAGGTAATGTCGAGCATTTGAGTTCTTGCATGGGTTTTGACACTGATCAGCATGGCTTTTTCTCCTTTAACTAAAAACGGGCCGTCAGTAAAATCCGGGTACTAAAAAGTTATTTTTTTAGCACCCGGTTGCTTTTTATGACTTTAAAAGATCAAGAGCATTTTTAACGATATTTTCAGCACTGAATCCAAATTCTTTAAGAACCGTTCCGCCAGGAGCAGAGGCGCCGAATCGATTAAGACCGATAATTTTTCCTTCATTGCCCACATATTTTTCCCATCCCATGGTGACTCCAGCTTCAACTGCCAGTCTCTTGGTTATGGTTGAGGGCAGGATTCTTTCTCGGTAAGGGGCGGGCGCTTTTTCAAATAGTTCCCATGATGGCATGGATACGACAGCGGCTTTTATATTATGATCTTTTTTAAGTGTTTGTGCGGCTTCCACACAGATATGGACTTCAGAACCTGTTCCAATGAGAATCATATCCGGATCCATTTCACTTTTTACTGTGTAAGCGCCGTAATTAAATTCTCCATCTCTTTGGGAGACATCCAGTGTGGGCAGCTTTTGGCGGCTCAAGATCAGTGCGGTTGGGGCATCTGATGTTGTCAGGGCCAGTTTCCATGCCATGGCTGTTTCATTGGCATCCGCCGGTCGGACAACATGCAGGCCGGGGATAGCTCGTAAAGAAGCCAGGTGCTCAACCGGTTGATGTGTCGGGCCATCTTCGCCCACAGCAACACTGTCATGGGTGAACACATAAATCAGGGGTAGTTTCATCAAGGTGGCCACACGGATAGCAGGTCTTACATAATCTGCAAATACCAAAAATGTTCCGCCAAAGGGCCGGATACCGGAGTGAAGATACATACCGGACATGATCGCGCCCATTGCGTGTTCCCGGACACCAAAACGGATGTTACGGCCTTCGGGAGATTCTTTTTGACATTCTATTGAATTGTTCAGATAGGTTTTATTTGATGGAGCAAGATCAGCAGATCCACCCATTAAAGATGGTAGATTATCAGCAATGGAATTGAGGACCATGCCAGAGGCTGCACGTGTGGCAACTGGATCTTCGTCTGATTTGAATGTTGGCACATCTTTATCCCAGCCATCGGTTAAAAATCCGCTGATGGCATCTACAAACAGACTTGCTTTTTCAGGGTATTGAGTTTTGTATCCGTCAAAGATTTCCTGCCATCTTTGTTCATAGCCTTCGCCATAATTGAGTGCTTTGCCGCAGTTTTTCAATACTTCATCCGGCACATAAAAGTCTTTATCTTCAGGCACGCCATAGAACTTTTTAACCAGTTTGATCTCTTCTGCGCCCAGAGGTGAACCATGGGCACCAGAGGTGTCCTGTTTGTTGGGACTCCCATAGGCAATATGGGTTTTAACCTGTACCAGTGTCGGTCTGGCAACCGCATCTTTTCCGGCCTGGATGGCTTTTTGAATCTTATTTAAGTCATTACCGTCTTCAACCGTGACGACATGCCAGTTCTGGCTTTCAAATTTAGCCCGGACATCTTCTGTAAATGCGATGTCTGTTGTGCCTTCAATGGTGATGGAGTTGTCATCATAGATAAGAACCAGTTTTCCAAGTCCCTGATGACCTGCAAAGGAGATCGCCTCTAAGGCCACCCCTTCCATTAAATCGCCGTCTCCACACATGGCATAGGTATGATGGTCAATCAGTTTTTTATCTTCTGTATTGAATCTTGCCGCCAGGTGACGTTCAGCCATTGCCATACCGACAGCATTGGCAATACCCTGACCCAGAGGGCCAGTGGTGGTTTCAACGCCGGGAGTATCTCCATATTCCGGATGTCCGGGTGTTCTGGAACCCCATTGTCTGAAATTTTTTAAATCATCAATTTCCAGGCCATATCCGAACAGGTATAAAAGACTGTATAGTAAAGAAGATGCATGGCCTCCGGAAAGGACAAAACGGTCCCTGTCAATCCATGCCGGATTTTTGGGATTGTGTTTTAAGAATTTTTTAAACAGGACATATGCTGTGGGAGCAAGTCCCATAGGGGCGCCTGGATGTCCGGAATTTGCTTTTTGAACTGCATCCATACAAAGGGTTCGAATCGTGCTTACGCAAAGTTGATCAAGGTTTGTTTCGGCTTCAGCCATTGTTAAAATCTCCTGTGTGATTCAATTATATATTGCCACGTGGTTTTTATGTTATAGGGCTCTCATATGCTCTGGTTTAAGCGCCAGATTGCCTTTAAGTGCCTGTGATATCGTTTCAAGGGTTCTTTCTTTGTCCTGGGGCAGTTTTGCTCTGATGGGCAGATAATTAGAGGCATGGTTTGCATGAAAAAGTCCATTGGAAAGATTTGTTGAGGCAATAATCATGCCCAGTTCCTCCAGCATCTCTTCCGCATCGATCAGTTCAAATTCTCCGGCCTCATATGCCTGGTTAAGTTCTGTTCCCGGTACCAGCATCAAGCTTAATGCACCAACATAATCCGGATCCATGCCTGAAAGCACCCGTCCGGTTTCTAATGCGTGAGCTTTGGATCTTTCTCGACCGGCAATGCCCACAAGGACCGTGACAGACAATTTGATTCCCGACGCTTTTACCCGTTTTCCCATGGTGATCATTTTTTCGGAAGTCGCACCTTTGCAGATTTCTTTTAAAACAATATCATCTCCGGATTCAAGTCCCATGTATGCGATGGTCACTCCAAGGTCATACAGCTCTTTGAGTTGTTCATCGGTTTTCATCTTGATGCCTTTGGTGTTGGCATATAACCCTATCCGTTCTATCCATGGTAACCGTTCTTTTATGCGCTCAAGGATTTTTACCAGCCGTTTTTGGGGGACAATCAGAGCATCGCCGTCACAAAGAAATAATCGGTTCTGGCGTTTGAAGTGCTGTCTGGCATATTCAATATCTTCAAAAATAATGTCATCTTTTTTTATGTTAAAGCGTTTTTCTCTGAATGTTCCGCAGAATGTACATTTATTATGGGAGCAGCCCAAAGTGACCTGCAATAAAATACTATTGGCCTCGCTTGGTGGCCTTATAATCATACCTTCATAATGCATATTACTGTATTCCCTAAAATTTCAAAGCTCTTTAATAGCAGGTATTGCTATAAAATTCAATATGTTGTTTTGTTGTAAATCCCTTCTGAATAAACCTGTCAAGGCAATGGGGCACCAATGGTGTTTCTTTTCATTTTGGTGCATCTTGACATGTTGGTTTTCGCCACGATTATTAATAAAAAATATTTTATAATTATAATTGATAAATAGGAGTAAGCATGACT
>JAWSVH010000157.1:0-3650 GCA_033852015.1 Desulfobacula sp. | reverse complement strand
CAAAGCTTGTGATCGGTTGTATTATGAACCAAAAAGAGTGGGTCGAAAAAATTTATCCTATTTTGGAAGAGGCATTTGGGCCGGTGGATATGGTCAGTCAATGGCTGGATTTCGCTTATACAGATTATTATTATTCAGAGATGGGATCACCTCTGTATCGAAAGGTTTTTGTCTTTAAACAACTGATTGAGCAGGATCATCTTGCCCAAATCAAGGAAACCACCAATGAGTTTGAAAAACTCTTTTCAGTGGGTGGAAAGCGCAATGTCAATTTTGATCCGGGATATCTGGTGTCTTCACGTTTTATCCTGGCCACTGGTAAAGAATATTCCCACAGGATTTATATCGGTAAAAAGATTTATGCCGACTTAACTCTGATGTATTCTAAGAAAAAGGGTTTTCAAACATTGGAATGGACATACCCTGATTATGCCGCAGAAAGCATGATTGATTTTTTATCAAAGGTTCGGGATAAATATCTTTTGGATTTAAAGGCAGACAAAGGAAAAAAAAATGATTAAAAGCATGACAGCATTTTCTCAGGGGACTTGTACCCTTGATACCATTACTGCGGATGTGACCATTCGTTCATATAACTCACGCCATTTGGATATTGCGTTTCATTGTCCGGAATCTTGTCAGCTATTTGAAGATGATATCAAAAAAATAATTGCCCAGACACATGCCCGGGGAAGAGTCGAGATTCGATTGCATATTCAGGATAGTGCAGGGGATCTTGAACAGTTTGAAGTAGATCAGACAAAAGCGGCTGCGTATTATCAGGCATTAAAAACAATTAAACAGGATTTGAATTTATCCGGTGATATTTGTCTGGATCACATGCTCTCTGCCAGGAATCTGATTGTTCCTGCCAAAGCTGTACAGGATTCAGAAAAGTTGTGGAAGACAGTTTTACCTGCCATAGAAACCGCCAGCGCACAATTGGATGTCATGAGAAAGCAAGAGGGGAGTAATTTGCATTCTGATTTGACTCAACGAGTTGATTATATTGAAAATAATATAAAACAGGTTGAAGCACAGGCTGCCCAGATTCCTGAAATATATAAGCAACGTCTGATGGATAGGATTGTTCGTTTAACTAAAGATACCGATGTGATTGATCCGATCCGAATCTCTCAGGAAGCAGCAGTATTGGCAGATAAAAGTGATGTGTCAGAAGAAATCATACGCTTGTACAGTCATATTAAACAATTTCGAGAAATTCTGGATGCATCTCAATCAGAAGGCAAGAAGCTCAACTTTTTAATTCAGGAATTTAATCGGGAGTTTAACACCATAGGTTCAAAGGCCGGAAATGCAGCCTTATCCCACGTAGTGGTGGATTTAAAATCAGAACTTGAAAAGATCAGGGAACAGGTGCAAAACATTGAGTAAAATTGTTGATAAAAAAGTAAAGCTTGCGGAGCAGTTGCTTTTGAACTTAGGTTTTGGAAACACTGTGGTTGCCGAAAAAGTTGTGGCCATTTTATCCCCCAATTCAGCACCCATGAAGCGGGTAAAAGATGAAGCCAAAGAACAAAAGCGCTTGATTGATGTTACCCATGGCAGAAAAACAAGAGCCATTATCATCACGGAAAGTAATCATGTTATCTTGTCTGCGATTCAGGCGGAAACCGTTTCCCATCGATTTGAATCGTTGATGAATCAGGAAGAAGACCCTGTGAAAGATAAAGGAAAAGAATAAGCTCATGAATGCCCATGGAAAACTGTTTATTATCTCTGCACCGTCTGGAGCCGGAAAAACCACATTGATCCTGCAGGTGTTAAAACGCTTTGATGCACTTTCATATTCAATTTCTCATACCACTCGAGAACCCAGAAAAAATGAAGAAAATGGACGGGATTATTTTTTCATTACTTCCCAGGAATTTGAAGAAAAAATAAATCAGAATGACTGGCTTGAATGGGCCAAAGTCCATGATAATTATTATGGTACGTCAAAAGCTTTTGTAAATGAAACGTTAAGAAGTGGTCAGAGTATTCTTCTAGATATCGATGTCCAGGGTGCAAAGCAGATCGTGGACGCCAAAATAAAAGTGGTCAGTATATTTATTATGGCGCCTTCTTTCGAAATTTTAGCCCAGCGTTTGAAAAACAGGGGAACAGACACAGAGCAGGTTGTCCAAAAACGCTTGGAAAATGCAAAACAGGAAATGGAGCAAAAAGGTCAATATCAATATTGTGTGGTCAATGATGATCTGGACCAGGCAGTTGAATCTCTTTATCAGATATTTGCAAAGGAAATGGTTATATAAATGAAAGAGAAAAAGGATTTTCTGTTTGGATATCATTCTATATTTGAAGCATTAAAAGCTGAAAAAAGACAATTTCAGACATTGATGTTTTCAAAAAAAATGGTTTCACGTCGCACAGAAAAAATTCAAGCCATTGCTAAAGAACGGCAGATTGATGTGAAAATGGTTGATCCAAATTTTTTGGACAAAATGACCGAGTTTTCAAATCATCAGGGGATGGCGGCAGAGGCTTCGGCCTTCCCTCTAAAAAAAGCATCCCAGGTCATCTCTCAAATAAGAAAAAATTCAGACTCAAGTTTTATTTTAATATTGGAAAGCATTGAAGATCCTCATAATATGGGTGCGTTGATCAGAACAGCTCTTTGTGCTGGAGTGGATCATATATTGATTCCAAAAGATCGTTCCTGTCAGCCGTCATCTACCGTATCCAGAAGCTCTGCCGGTGCTATGGAACATGCTGATATTTATATGATTACCAATACGGCCTCAATTTTACGGGATCTTAAAAAAAATGGTGTGTGGGTGTCAGGCCTGGATGCCGATGGTCAGAACAGCATCTACGATGTTGATTTGACTGGGGATATTGCTTTGGTTATCGGAGGGGAGCACAAAGGTATCCGTCCTTTAGTACAAAAAGAGTGTGATTTTTTATTGTCTATCCCGAATAATGGTCGGATAAATTCTTTGAATGCTTCTGTGGCAGGTGGCATTGCTATGTATGAAGCCTTGCGTCAGCGGGTTTGATATTTTTGCATTAAAACAACATATTTTTTATGGGATTGAACAGCTTTTATATCCCTCCAGATGTTTAAAATGCGGTGTCCATCTGGATGCTACTCCAAATAATTCCACTCCCATGGATACTTGTTTTTGTGATCAATGTATGGCACTGGGTTTCTCTCTTATAAATGAGCCTTATTGTATTAAATGCGGGCTTGAATTTCTTCAGGGTTGTAATGATAATCATGTTTGTCAGACGTGTTTGAAAACCCCTCTTAAATTGAATAAAGTCAGGGCATCGGCCCAGTATCAAGGGATATTAAAAGATGCGATTCATTTATTTAAGTATCAGTCTAAAATATCTGTGGCAAAGGTGTTGGAGAACCTCATGTTCCAGACATTTGAGAAGCATTTCTCAAAAGAACCTATTGATCTTGTTATGCCCGTACCGTTGCACAAAAAAAGGCTTAAAAAGCGAGGGTTTAACCAGGCATATATATTGATTCGCCATTTTAAAAAATTTTATGAGAAAAAATGGGGGGAAAAACCAACATGGGAAATTGATACGCTTGCATTAAGGCGGATTAAAAAAACAGATCCCCAGACAGGTTTTGATATTAACCAAAGAAAAAAGAATCTTAAACACGCATTTAA
>JAWSVH010000156.1:0-7238 GCA_033852015.1 Desulfobacula sp. | reverse complement strand
TCCAGCTTTTTGCTTTACCCCACCCACTTCACCAGTAGAACAAGGAACTTGAAAAAGAAGTGTAAGAGAATCCCCCTTGTTTGAGTAGACAGACAAGGTCTGAGTCTTTTTTTCAACCAAGATCGCTTTTTCATTTCCCGGTAATTTAATAATGGCTGACGGCATCACATGATCAGTAGAAGTTGCAAGACCATAAGAGGTCATACAACACAAAACCCCGACGATAAGAAAAAAAATCTTCACTCTATATATACCAAATATTTTCACCATCTATATCAACACCAGCGCCTATTCTTAAGATTTCCGTTTGAGATGTCTATACGCTTTTTCCGATGCTTTTCTGCCACTGGATGTTCTAAGCAACACACCAATTTTCAACAAAAAAGGCTCAACCACATCTACAAGTGTATCAGTTTCTTCCTGAAGCGTTGCAGATATCGCTTCGATTCCTACGGGCCCACCGTTATAAAAATCTATTATCGTTTTTAAATAATTCCTGTCAAGAGATGTTAACCCAAGTTCATCAATTCCTTCAAGATCAAGCGCAGCATTTACATTTTCATATGTAATTTTCCCATGGGATTTCACCTGGGAATAATCCCGGACACGTTTAAGCAAACGATTGGCGATTCTTGGTGTTCCTCTGGATCTTTGCGCAAGTTCCAAAGCACCAGCATCCGAAATAACCGTATTTAAAATCGATGCAGATCTTTTTATGATAATTATTAATTGCTTATCATTATAAAAATCAAGTGTGCGGAAAATTCCAAATCGATCCCTTAATGGAGAAGATAGTAAACCCACTCGCGTCGTTGCACCAATAAGAACAAAAGGTTTTAATCGATAACGATGACTCCTTGCATGAATGCCTTTATCAAAAACAAAATCAACCGCAAAATCTTCCATGGCCGGATATAAAAATTCTTCAACCACTTTGGGAATCCGGTGAATTTCATCAATAAAAAAAATATCCCCTGCACCAAGATTGGTTAACATTCCAATCAAATCCCCACCTTTTTCAAGAGCTGGACCAGAAGTCACGGTCAAATCTTTTTCCATTTCATTGGCAATAATGTGAGAAAGCGTTGTTTTCCCCAACCCAGGAGGACCATGCAATAGAATATGATCTAACGATTCATTCCTCATTTTAGCGGCCTGTATCGCAATTTTCAAGGTTTCCACGGTATCATTTTGTCCAACATAATCATTAAAACTTGTTGGCCGTAAAGAAACAAGTTCCAAAGATACATCGTCATTTGTTTTAGCAGATGTAACAATTCCTTTTTTATCAGAAGAATAGGAAAGAATATCATCAGCCATATTTTATTTATTCTCCAGGAAAATCTCGTCAAAAAGTTCTTCGGGTTTTGAAATCGTTTTATTCCGCTCAAACGCCTCGGTTACCATTCTTTTTGCAGAAGCCGGGGAATGTCCCAATTGCTCCACAAGCACATCTTCCACCTGACTTGAAATATCACGCATTTCAATTGGAACCGATTCAACCTTGGTCTGTGATGTATCCGAAAGAACCATAGCAAATTTTTCAACTTTTCCATGAAGTGTTGCAATAATCTTTTCAGCAGTTCTTTTACCCACCCCACTCAGGCTGGTTAAAAATTTAACATCTTTATTTTCAATGGCGGATGCAATTTCTCCTGGTGACCGAGTCATTGCTTTAACAGCCTTCATTGGGCCGATGGCATCGACGGTGATGAATGTCTGAAAAAATTCTTTATCTTCCAAAGTTTCAAAACCAATGAGGACCGGCTTTGGCTGTCTCTCTGTCTGATGATAATAAATATAAAATGAAATCAGATCGTCATTCAAATCTTTGGACAACAATTTTTCAACAATCTGAGCAGTTAGCAAGACCTCATACCCAATATTACCAGCAAGTAATAGAATACCTTCTGGTTCAATATTAAGAATCTTTCCTTTCAGATACCCTATCATAACATCCTTTTATGCCTGTAATATCCTGTCAAAGCCAGTCCCAATGCATCTGAAGCATGAAAAGGTCGTATTTGTCCTTGATGATTTAACAAGTTACGCACAGATCTTTCCACTTGATGTTTATCTGCACTCCCGCTTCCAGACACAATTTTTTTAACTTCTCGAACTGGAATCTCTTCCACATCAAGCCCGGCCTCATATGCGGCAAGAAGAAGAACACCTGAAACCTTTCCTAACATAATACCTGAACCAGGGAATTTTTCAAGCGAGTAAATATCTTCTATGACCACACGATCCGGCTTTTGAGTGCAAAGAAGCTCCAAAGTTTTAGAATAGATAATATGGAGCCTGAAATGGATGGGATCTTTAGCATGGGTCTCTATACTACCAAAAGAATAGCCCCGAATCTGGTTTTTATCTCCCTCAACAACACCAATGCCGGTGCCAGCCAAACCCGGGTCAATACCCACAACTTTTATCATAAAATTACTTTAAATTTTTTAATTTTTCACGGGCATATTTTGCCTCGTTGGAATTTGGATGTTTTTTAATCAACTCTTTTAAAATCAATCGTGCATTGGCGTTTTCTCCCAACTCAGCAAAAGAATATCCCTGTTTGAGCCTTGATGCTGCCAACTTATTACTGTTTGGATAATCCTCAAGCACTTTCTGGTATTCTAAAATCGCTTTTTCAAACCATTTTTCCGCATAATAGCTATCTGCAATCCAAAACCGTGAATTATCTGCATTATTAGATTTTGGATATTTATTTATGAAATTTTCAAACTGGATACGCGCATTTTCCTTGTCACCATCATCAAACATTTTTTTTGCGACATCATATAATTTTTGTTCTGCATCTTTTTCAGGTAAAACCAATGCCTCTGATTTTTGTTCAGGAGAATTAACCCCACTGGGTTCAAAACCCATATATTTTTCTAACTTTATTATTCGCTCATAATTTCTTGATATGGTGTGATCAAGATTTTCAAGATTTTTTTCTATTTTCTTCTTGTCGGTCTGATTATATTCCTCAAGGGAATGCTGAACTTCTTGGATAAGACCTTCAAGTCGTTGAATATTTTTTTTTGCCGACTGAATTTCATACTTTATTTCTGCATACTCTTCTTTAGAAAAATTGTGTCCTTTATTCAGTCTTTTCTCTATTTTTTCAATATCTTTTTTATGTTGTGACTGACTTTGATCATTTCGACGGGTAAGCTGCCGGTTATTTTCCATCTCCAATGCTGCCATTCGATTTTCAAGTGCAACAACTTGCTCAGACACGATGCAGCCCGAAAGAAAAAGGCAGGTTAAAAAGAGACCAAACAGACACATATTCTTCATGACCATACTCCAACAATCTAAATAAGATTAGAACTCGGGTGCAGGTAATTAAGATTTAAAACCTGCACCCGAATATATTTACTTGAATTAAAAGTGACTATTTAATTACAAAATGTGCCCGTCTGTTCTTTCTAAAGGCAGATTCTATACTTGATGCATCCAATGGTTTTTCTTCACCAAAACTAATGGAATCCAAACGAGAGGCTGAAATACCCAGATTCACCAGATACGATTTTGCAGCATTTGCACGACGTTCACCCAATGCAAGGTTGTAATCTGTTGTGCCACGCTCATCACAATGACCTTCAACAGTAACAGACACACCGGAATTTGCCTGCAGCCAGGCCGCTTTTTCCTTTAAAACCGATTTTGCCATTAAACTTAAATCTGCACTATCGTATTCAAAATGAACATCCTGATTCCCAAATCGATCTTTTGCAGCCACAGTTTTTGCAAGGGAAAGTTCTTGGTCTCTTATCTCCTGCTCTCTGAGTTTTTCAGCCTTAAGCCTGTCCGCCGCAATTTTAGCATCATCCGCGTCCATATCTGACCTATCCTGAATCGGCGGAACGTCCGAAACAACAGTTGTTTTTGCACAGGAAACTACAAGAAAAAGCCCTGCTACCAGAACAGCCATTACCAAATTAATCCACACGCTTTTTTTCATTGTTTTTTTCCTCCTTATTCAATTAATCAAATATCAATATTTAATGATCCCTAATTTTGTGACAAAGACCAGTCTGGCTGATTCTGCTTACCTGACATTCTAAGCAATCGTCTCTGATCAGTACCCGATGCATTCATAACAAAAACTCTTGGCACCCGCCCTTCCCGGCTTGAGGTAAATACCAACATACTTCCATCCGATGACCAACAAGGGTCTTCATTGTCCCCTGCATCCATTGTCAACTGCACCGGCATCCCAGAATCAATATTAATAACAAAAATATTAATCTGATTATCTTCTATTCCGACATAAGCGATTCTTTTACCATCCGGTGACCAGGAAGGTGAAGTATTATTCATCCCCTTAAATGTCAATCTTCGCACTTTTTGCGTTTCAATATCCTTGACGTGTATCTGAGGTGTTCCAGTCCGTTTTGAAGTAAAAGCCATTTTTTTCCCATCTGATGAAAATTTAGGCGATACATCAATCCCCCAGCTTTTTGTTATTCTTTTAATAATTTCTCCCTTCAGGGTCAACAAATAAATTTCCTGATCTCCGGAAAAACTCAAAGTTGCTGCCAAACTATTTTGTCCCGGCATCCAATCGGGAGATATATTCATCCCCTTATAACTAATGACAGAACTTTTTTTAGACATAATATTTCTGATAAAAATCTCAGGCCTTCCTCTTGAATATGTCACATAGGCAAGCCATTTGCTGTTAGAAGACCAGGATGGAGAAAGACTGATGCTTTTATGAGATGTCACCTGCTCAATATTTTGGCCATCAAAATCACAAACAAAGATCTCTTTATGACCATTAACTGTTGAAACAAAAGTAATTTTAGAGCCAAACACGCCTCGTTTTCCGGTCAATTTATAAGAGACATCACTGCAAAAGCGGTGAACCATCTCTCTGAGCTGTGATCGAGGGCCTGTATATCTATTCCCCGTTAAAAGCCGAGTGGTAAAGGAATCAAACAGCCTTAACTCAAGCATAATATCTCCACTATGAGTACTTTTAATCCCACCCGTAATCAAAAGTTCTGCGCCAATACCTGTCCAATCCCTAAAATTAATTTTATCTCTTTCAATACCCATCTGGGCCGGATTTGCAAGAAATGCCACAGGATTCATAGTTTTCAAATATCCGGTAAAATCAAGGGCTGATACTAAAATCTGTTTTGCTCGTTCCCCATCACTTTTTTCAATAGCCGACCCATTAAAGGCCTTAAATTGGGTCACAGCTACGGGTGTTTTTTTCACAAAAGGATCACTAATATTGATATAATTAACATCTTTAGCGCTCACCTGGGCACAAAAAGAGAACACCAAGCAGATGACCACCGAAAGATTAAACATCTTTGTTGATTTAAGAAACATACACGACACTATATTGTTTGGCTGTAATATTTGAAAGCATTTATTTTAGCCCCTTTGGCGTAAAAATCAAACCAAGATCATAGGATCTCATCCCAGGAGGCAATTTCGGCAACGGATTTATTTTCACAATTGCTTTTTTTGCAGACTCATCAAGATAGCGATTGCCGGACTTGGTTTCATAAATAACATCTCTTATTTCACCACTTGCAAGAATTTTAATAAGAATAACGACCTGAAGCTTTTGATCCATATTTGCAAAAATATCTGAGTACACCCAATTTTGTTTGACCGCAAATTCAATTTCCAAATTATATAAATCAATAGGTTTATACCTTCTTTTCATCCTCCCGGACTGTGAAGCGTTTGGCGTACCCTGGCTACTATTCTTTCGATTCTTAATCTTTTTTTGCAGTCGACTCAGCGCCGCTGAAATTTGACTCTTATTTTTATCCTCAACTTTTTTTGCCAGCTTTTGTCTGGCTTTTTCAAGTTCTTTTTGGGTATCAATCTTTTTTTCGGGTTTCTCTACTGGTTTTTTTTCTTTCTTCTTTTCCGGTGGCTTTTTCTTCTTTTGTTTTTGCTTCTCGATCAACTCTTTTATATTTTTAGGCTTTGTTTTTAAACTGATATCTGCTTTGATGTGCTTGATTTTTTTAGGCGTACTTTTTTTAACTTTACCTTTAAAGGGCACGCCTTTTTTAGTAGATGAGTCCACAGCGTCATCTGAGCTGTCAAAGACAGGATCTGGAGCAAAGGACACCAAGTCCACCTGAATCACCGGCGGCATAGGTTTTGGGAAAGTAAAGTCTTGGAAAAAGACCATCGCACCAAACACCGCACCATGAACAACAAAAGAAAGTATGAGAAAAAGTATCCCACCTTTTTTATTGTGATCCATTTGGGTAATGGAAGACGGTAGTTTATGTTTAAGATTTCGGGGAGTGTACATACCGGTATATCAAGACTCTTCCTCATTATCAGGAAGCGTTATCATTCCCAGGCTGTCTACACCTGCTTTTTTAATTTTTGAAATCACATTGACAACAACACCATAAGGCACATTTTTATCGCTTCGAAGATAGACATTCTTTTTATCAAAATTCTCTAATATTGCCCCCAATTTCTGGGTTAAGAATTCTACAGTGACCACCTGTTCATTAATAAATACCTTCGAATCATTATCAATGGATACAATCAAACGTTCTTCACTGCCTTTGAGTGCCTTTGATGTGGCCTTGGGTAAATCCACATCAACTCCCTGGACCAGCATAGGGGCCGTTACCATAAAAATAATCAACAATACTAGCATAACATCCACAAACGGAGTTACATTAATATCACTCATAAATGGATCGTTATTAGAACCTGAATGCATTATGCCTCCATCTGTTTTTGTAAGTCGCGTTCCATTATATTGAGAAGATCGGAAGAAAAGCTTTGCAGTTCAGAATCCAAGGCTCGAATTCTGTCTGTAAAATAGTTATAAGCAATAACAGCAGGGATAGCGACCGCAAGTCCGGCAGCGGTTGCGACCAAGGCCTCTGAGATACCTGGAGCAACAACAGCAAGGCTTGCAGAACCGCTTAAACCAATGCCTTGAAAAGTATCCATAATTCCCCACACCGTCCCAAAAAGCCCAATAAAAGGAGCCGTATTACCGGCAGTGGCCAAAAATGGTACTAATTGAACCAGACGTCGAACCTCAACACCTACAGATCTATTTAAAGATCGCTTGATACTCCCGCTGATCTGGAAATAAGAGCTTTGTGATTTTTTTATCTGTGTCTTTTCCTTCTCCTGATTATCGGATCTTGCCAGCTCCATATATGCCGTGATAAATAGCCTTGCAACGGGACTGGATCTTAATGCTTTGGCTTTTGAAAATGCAT
>JAWSVH010000155.1:0-7976 GCA_033852015.1 Desulfobacula sp. | reverse complement strand
CTGATCATCAATCATAATAGTTTTTTTGCTAAAGTCTCGCGTGGCAGTGTGGAGAGCAGCTCGATTCTCTGTGATATTAATTTTGCTGCCAGATGTCATTTTACAAAAAGTCTCTTTGGCGTCTGTTTCTTTGGCCAAAGAGAGTAATATGTTTATTGTTTCTGAGTTTACCCGTTGGCGTGAATAATCAAAGAAAAAATCGGAAAGTTTAATGGAAAATTGTTCAAGCCTGTTTTTTTCACAGATCAAGTTTTTCAGGTGAAGTGAATCCTGATTGAATTCTTGTGAAAGCATATTTAATTTATCATATGACTTAAAACTGGTAAGCTTTTTTGTATTCATTTGAAGTTCTCCCATCAAGATATGTGCGAAATATTTTTTATATCATACGTAAACTGTCTTTTAGGGTCAAGGTTTGGAAAAGAAAATACCTTGACAAGTCGACCTTCTGGCATTTATTTATATTTTTATGGAAAATAATATTGTTGCAGCACTTATAAAAAAAGGGGTCAATATCCCAAATCCCGAATCAGTGTTAATTTCTGATACGGTTGATCCTGATCGAATTTCATCTCAGAATGTCACGATTTATGCCGGGTGTAAAATCTTTGGCGAAAAAACACTGATAATGAAAAATTCAATCATAGGATATGAAGCGCCGGTTACACTTGAAGATACGTTAGTCGGAGAAAACACACGGCTAAATGGCGGTTTTTTTAAGGGCGCTGTTTTTGCCGGGAACAATGTTTTTGGATCCGGCGCCCATGTTCGGGAAGGTACGATATTAGAAGAACAGGCCAATGCCGCTCATACGGTCGGGCTTAAACAGACCATTTTGCTTCCCTTTGTCACCCTGGGCAGTTTAATTAATTTTTGTGATTGTTTTATGGCCGGAGGCAGTAGCCGGAAAGATCATTCTGAAATCGGGTCCTCATTTATTCATTTTAATTACACCCCAAATCAAGATAAAGCGACGCCCTCCATGATGGGAGATGTTCATCATGGTGTAATGATAAATCAAAAACCTATTTTTTTAGGCGGGCAGGGTGGTCTTATCGGACCGGTCCGTATCGGCTATGGTTGTCTTTCTGCTGCCGGATCAATTCTTCGGAAAAATGAACTTCGACCCAATCGTCTTTTGTTAGGGGGACGGTTTAAAGATATCTCTTTTCCCCGGCAGCCGAATATCTATACGAATATTAATCACATATATAACAATAACATATACTATATAGCAGGCCTGATCGCATTAAAATTCTGGTACCAACATATTCGCACTATTTTTATTACCGATAATTTTTCATCTCTACTGCAAAAAGGTATGCAGGAAAATCTTGCCCTGTGCATTGGGGAGAGAATTAAAAGACTAAAAGATTTTGGTGAAAAGTTGAAAATTTCCAAACAAACATATTTATCACAGGATTCTGATGCAGATGTAAAATCGATTGAAAATCATGATGCTGCTATTTTAAATATAAAAAGTGCAATACGAATTTTTGAAGATCAGTTTTTACAATCCGGTGTAAATCAAGAGGGTCAAAATTTTATACAATTGGTTGAAAAAAAAGCAAAGCAGATGCAACAAGATTATATTACGGTAATTCAAAGTTTGTCAGAAAAAGAGAAAGATCAAGGAAGCCGTTGGCTTTTTAATATTGAAAATGAAATGGTAAAACTATTAATCATTGGACAGGAATAAATATGGGTAAGCTTTTTGGAACTGATGGAATCAGGGGGGTGGCAAATCAATACCCCATAACTTGTGAAGTTGCGTTGAAAATTGGGCAAGCCATTGGTCTGTTTAATATACAAAATAATTATGGTGCAGTGGTTATTGGTAAAGATACACGGATTTCAGGAGACATGTTAGAATCAGCACTTGCCGCGGGAGTTGCGTCAACGGGGGCAAATGTCTATTTGGCCGGCATTATTCCAACACCGGGTGTGGCTTTTTTGTGCACCAGTGTAGAAAATGTTGGCGCCGGAATAGTGATTTCAGCCTCGCATAACCCATATGAAGATAATGGAATTAAAATTTTTAAACAAGGCGGAGTGAAATTAACGGATGCCGAAGAACACGACGTTGAAGATTATATTTTAAACCCTGACCCTGATGAATTTTCAAAAGAGAAGGTGGGTAAAATAATTTCAATGAATGACAGTTTAAAAAAATACACAAATTTTCTGTTGAATAAATCTTGTGTCATGCAGTTAAAAGAGAACGTTAAAAAACGATCTGGAAAAAAATTAAAACTTTCAATCGATTGTTCCAATGGTGCAGCATCTCAGATTGCTCCGATGGTTTTTAATGACACACTTTTTGATTCGGTGTTTATTCATAATACACCGGATGGAAAAAATATAAATGCGAGTTGTGGTTCACAACATACAAATGATCTTAAAAAATTGGTTCTTGAACAAAAAGCAGATATTGGTCTGGCTTTTGATGGAGACGCAGATCGTCTAATTGTTGTGGATGAAAAAGGAGTGCAAATCACAGGGGATAGAATTATTGCGATCTGTGCAAACTTTGCAAAAGAAAAAAGCAGGCTGACAAATGATATAGTTGTAAGTACAATTATGAGCAATATTGGTCTGACTCAAGCCCTTGATAGGATAGGGGTTTCTCATATTAAAGCTGGTGTGGGGGATCGAAAAGTTTTAGAAGAGATGAAAGCTTCTGGTGCTGTTATCGGTGGTGAAGATTCGGGGCATATGATTTTTCTGGACGAACATTCAACCGGTGATGGAATGCTTTCTGCTTTAATGCTGTTGGAAGTGATGGGTGAGACTGAACAAAGCGTATCTTCATTGTCACAGATCATGACCGTGTTCCCACAGGTTTTAATGAATGTACAGGTGGATGCCAGCCGTCCTGATTTTATGAAGAATTCCATGGTTGCAGATACAATTGAAAAAATTGAATCCAAACTGGGTGATAAGGGAAGGGTGTTGATTCGATATTCGGGAACACAGCCGCTGCTCAGGGTTATGGTTGAAGGACCAGAACAAGGATCGGTTGATCAATTTTGTACTGAAATTTGTGAAAGTATTAAAGCTCATTTATAAAAATAAAACCCCGATGATTTTAGATCATCGGGGTTTTTTATATCACAATGTTCACTGTGCTTCTAAAGAAGATTAATCTCTGCTGCCACCAAGGATATGTAGCAACATAATAAATAGATTAATAAAATCAAGATAAAGTGTAAGTGCGCCCATGATAGCGCCTTTGCGGATCATCGCGCCAGAGGCACTATCAGGCATGGTGGCAGACATGGTTTTTAGTTTTTGAGTGTCATATGCGGTCAATCCCATGAAAACAACGACTCCGATATAGGAGATGATCATTTGCATGGCTGAGCTTTGAAGGAAAATGTTGACGACGGAAGCGATGATAATGCCAAATAAACCCATCATCATAAAACCACCGATGGAAGTTAAATCTTTCTTGCTAATCATTCCGTAAATACTGCAGGCTCCAAAAGTGACGGCACATATTATAAAAGTGGATACGATAGAAGTCTGAGTGTATCGAAGAAAAATATACGACATGGTGATGCCGTTTAAAATGGAATAGATGGTAAACAGCAGGGTTGCGGTAGCCGCTTTTATTTTTTGTATTCTTTTTGCCAGAAAAAAGACCAATCCTAATTCTGCAATAATAATTAGCCAAACCAAACCAGTGCCGAAGATCAGGTTGACGGCTGTTTCATTGTGAGAGACGTAGTATGCGGTGAAACCTGTAAGGGCTAACGCAATCGCCATCCAGTTATATACACTTCTAATAAAAGCATTTGTCTTTATCAGGGTTGTGTTTTGTGACAAAGAAGAAAAGGTATTCATTTTGTTCCTCCAGATTAATAGGTGTTGGTTCTATTGTTTGTTCTGTAATATAACACGGAAGGGCGAAATTTCAAGATTACAATTTAGTTAAGATGTGCATGAAGTGGGAATAATCTTCGGATAATAAAAAAGTTTACATAATATATATTATCAGACGTTAGGGAAAACAGGGGTTTTCCAGGGGTGTGTTTTAAACTAAATCAACGTGTAAATAAAATTATTTTATTGTTAAAATCATGGCTGTGTTTTATAAATAATGTTCTTTGGCCACAGGGAATATGAATGTAAAAAAAATGGAACAAAAAACAACCGGACATATTTATACAATTTCAAACCTAACAAGGGAAATTAAATCTCTTTTAGAAGAAGCATTTTCTTTTGTTTGGGTTACTGGAGAAATATCTAATTTTTCTACACCGGCTTCGGGTCATTCTTATTTTACGTTAAAAGATCCAAGTGCTGTGATCAGTTCGGTTATGTTTAAAAATCAAAAACGTAACCTTAAATTTAAACCTGAAAATGGTATGAAAGTATTTGGCTTGGCCAGGATATCTTTATATGAACCCAGAGGTGCATATCAATTAATTTTTGAACATCTTGAGCCCGATGGTACAGGATCGTTACAAATTGCTTTTGAACAGCTTAAAAATAAATTGGCAGTGGATGGTCTTTTTGAACAAAAACATAAAAAAAGCATACCATTTATATCCTCAAAGGTTTGTATTATTACGTCACCCACAGGTGCTGTTGTACGTGATATTATTAATGTTGCCCAAAGACGATTTCCAAATTGTTGTCTGGAGATACTTCCGGTTAAGGTCCAGGGAGTTGGTTCTGAAGATCAAATTTGCGAAGCCATTGGGTTTGCCAATAAACAACGGTTACCAGATCTTATCATTCTTGCCCGTGGTGGTGGTTCTTTAGAAGATTTTGCATCATTTAATTCTGAACGAGTGGCCAGGTCTGTTTTTAATTCAACCATTCCTGTGATTACCGGCGTGGGCCATGAAACTGATTTTACGATCGCTGATTTTGTCGCTGATCTTAGAGCCCCGACTCCGTCCGCTGCTGCTGAACTAGCATTCCCGGATAAATTCGGTCTAAATTTGATGGTTTCAAAATTTAAAAAACAAATCCAACTGGCAATGTCTCATAAATTCATGCATAAAAAAGATGTTTTAGTGCAATTTAAATCCCGATTAAAAACCCCTATGAGTATGGTATTCAATTCTCGCTTAAAGTTGGAAGATGATCAGACAAGATTATCCAACGCCATGGCACATTATCTTCAATTTAATCGTGAAAAATTATTGAGATTCTCAGATGCACTTGATGCCAAACTTCCGAAAAGTAAAGTTTCAGATTTAAGGCAACAGGTTGATTTGCTCACCCAAACGTTAAACCACACATTTTCTATGAAGGTTCAAGCCAATAAAACGGCTCAAATTGAGTTGCATACAAAACTTAACGCTCTGAGCCCTAAGGCTGTATTAAAAAGAGGATACAGTATTTCTCGTACGCTCTCAGATAAAAAAGTAATAACTAAGTCAGATGATGTAACATATAATGAAAAAATCCAGGTAATTCTGTACCAGGGAGAATTAACCGCAAACGTGGAAAAGATAAATGGCCAGAAAAAAAACATTTGAAGTCGCATTAAAAGAACTTGAAGAAATTGTCCGGCAAATGGAATCCGGAGATCTACCGTTAGAGGATGCGCTCAAAAAATATGAATTGGGGATTAAGCATTCTCAGTACTGTTTCGATCTTTTGGACAATATAGAAAAAAAGATATCTATTTTGACAAAAACCTCTGATGGAAATGTTACACAAGAACCTTTTGAAAATCTTTAACATATGACTTTTAATCTTAAATCATATTTAAAAGAACATCAGACGCTTATTAATTTAAATTTAAAAAAAGTGTTTGATACTTGTGATGCAAATCGTGAGCTGATCAAGGCCATCGATCATTCTCTCATGGCTGGTGGAAAAAGATTGCGCCCGATTTTGGCCATTGCAGCAGCCCAAGCGTGTGGTAATGATTTTTTAGCTGCCCTGCCCGCTTGTTGTGCCATTGAAATGATCCATACCTACTCTTTGATTCATGATGATCTTCCTGCTATGGATGATGATGATCAGCGTCGTGGCAAACCAACGTGTCATAAAATTTTTTCTGAAGCCACCGCAATTTTGGCTGGAGATGCATTGTTGACCCATGCCTTCGAAATATTATCTTATCCAGAACCCGTGTTTGAACACTTTCCTGATGACCCAACTCGGCTTGAATTAATTTCCCTGATTTCCAAAGCCGCAGGTACAAATGGAATGGTCGAAGGACAAATGCTGGACATGCAGTCTTTTTCTATGGAACCAGAAGATACGCTTGAACATTTAAAAAAAATACATGCACTTAAGACAGGTAAAATGATCACAGTTAGCGTGATGGCCGGGGCATTAAGTGTGGGTGTAGATCAAAAATCTTTAGAAAATTTGATCTGCTTCGCAGATAACATAGGTCTGGCTTTTCAAGTGGCGGATGATATATTAAATATTGTAGGAAATCCGGATGTTATGGGAAAGGCAATTGGATCAGATGTTTTAAATGATAAGATGACTTTCCCGGCAATTATTGGATTAGATGCATCAAAAAAATATGCTCAAACGCTCATTGATAATGCAAATAATGCCATTTCAAAATTTGATAAGAATGCAGATCCATTAAGAGCAATCGCAAATTATATTATAAACAGAGACCATTAAATATAAAGGTTGAAGAATTTTGAACCTTCTTGAACAAATTAATACATCCCGAAATATTAAAGATCTATCCAGACAAGAACTGAAAATACTTGCCAAAGAAATCCGTACCAGAATTATTGATGTGGTATCTAAAAACGGTGGACATCTGGCATCCAGCTTAGGGGCTGTTGAATTAACCTTAGCGATTCATTACGTGTTTGATCTGCCTCAGGATACACTCATATGGGATGTGGGACACCAGTCTTATGCGCATAAATTAATTACGGGTAGAAATGATCGGTTTGATACCTTAAGACAATATAAAGGAATTTCCGGGTTTTCAAAGATCAAAGAAAGTCCTTATGACGGATTTACTGTGGGGCATTCATCAACCTCAATTTCTGCAGGTTTGGGCGTCTGTTATGGTAAATATTTAAACAAGGATGATTCAGATGTCATCTCTGTTATTGGAGATGGTTCTCTTACAGCTGGGCTGGCTTATGAAGGGCTTAATCAGACAGGAGATTTAAAAAAGCGTAATCTTATTGTTATTTTAAATGATAATGATATGTCTATTTCTCAGAATGTAGGATCTTTATCTTCTTTTCTAAGCCGGACATTTTCTGCCAAATATCTTCAGACCATGAGAAATCAGTTTGGTGCATTTTTAAAGTCGTTACCTAAAATTGGTGACGATATGTATAAGATTGCCAAGCGTTCTGAAGAATCTTTTAAAACTTTTATCACACCGGGAATGCTTTTCGAGGCATTTAATTTTGATTATTTTGGCCCCATTGATGGCCATAATTTGGATCACCTTATTGATATCTTAAGCAATATTAAAAATCCTAAAGATCCTATTTTGCTTCATGTTACCACCAAAAAAGGCAAGGGATATAAACCTGCTGAAGACAATCCGGTATACTTTCATGGGGTGGGCGCTTTTGCGGTGGCTACCGGTAAAAGTAATAAAAAACCGAATCTGGTTCAAACATACACCCAGATATTTGGTTCCCAGATGGTAAAACTTGCCAGTACCAACAAAAAAATCGTAGCGGTAACGGCAGCCATGCCGGAGGGTACCGGACTAATAGAGTTTTCAAAACAATATCCAGATCGGTTTTTCGATGTGGGTATTGCAGAGCAACATGCGGTAACCTTTTCTGCAGGACTCGCTTCAAAAGGCTTAAAACCCGTTGTGGCAATATATTCTACATTTTTACAGCGCGCTTTTGATCAGATTCTTCACGATGTGTGTATTGATTCCCATCCGGTTGTTTTTGCAATCGATCGGGGTGGAATTGTGGGAGAAGATGGTCCGACACATCATGGTCTTTTTGATTATTCATATCTTCGGTGTATGCCCAATATGATGATCATGGCACCAA
>JAWSVH010000154.1:0-5641 GCA_033852015.1 Desulfobacula sp. | reverse complement strand
GAACCATTGCAGAAGTTCGTCACGCTTTTGGTAAAGCCGGTGGCAATGTCGGAACGGATGGATGCGTGGCCTGGATGTTTGATAAAAAAGGTTTGATATCGGTCAGCAAAGAAGATTCAGATGAAGAAACGTTGATGGATGTTGCGCTTGAAGCAGGTGCAGAAGATATTAAAGAAGAAACAGACTCTTTTGAGATCATTACTGCACCAGCCGATTTTGATGTGGTAAAAGATGCTGTTGATACGGCTCAAATAAAATATCAGATAGCAGAAATCACTATGATTCCACAGAATATGACGGCCTTGGAAGGTAAAGAGGCCGAGCAAATGATTAATTTTATGGATGTATTAGATGATTGTGATGATGTGCAAAAATTTTATACCAATGCAGATATTCCGGATGAAGTATTTGAATCTATGTAGAGTATAGTTTCTTTTTGTTTTAAAAAGTAAAGTATAGCAGGCACCTTGGGTTTTTCCAGGGTGCCTGTTTGAGTTTATCGCTATAATTGGGTGTTAAACAGCAACCATCTTTTGGACAGCACCTAAGGCTTTTTGTCGGATATCTTCTGGAACGGTCACTTGTCCGGTTAGATTCTCAAGGCTGTCAGCAATCTTTTCAAGGGTTATCTTTTTCATATCCGGGCAATACATTTTTTCAGAAGCGGCATAAAAGGTTTTATCCGGGCATGCGTTTGATATGGGATATAGCAGCCCGATTTCCGTTCCTAGAATAAAGGAACTGTGTGTTGAGTTTCCTGCAAATTTGATCATTCCTGATGTGGATTGGATACTGTCAGCAAGAGCAAGAACTTCGGGCGGACATTCTGGATGGGCAATAAACAGGGCTTTTGGATGATCTTGTTTGGCGTTTTGCACATCCTGCGCTGTTAGGGTGTTATGAAAGGGGCAGTGTCCGTCCCAGAGATGAATTTTTTTATTGGTGTTGGCGGCAGCATATTGGGCAAGATTCTTGTCCGGGGTCATCAGAATTTCATCTGCATCAATGTTGTTTACTATTTTTATAACATTCGCAGACGTACAGCAGATATCGGAAACTGCTTTTACTGCAGCAGAAGAATTAACATAGGTGATAACAGGGATATTCCCCAGAACTTGTTTTTTTTGAACCAATGTTTCTGGATTGACCATGTCAGCCATGGGGCATCCGGCATCTGGGGCAGGTAAAAGTACGGTTTTATCTGGGCAAAGAATATATGCTGTTTCTGCCATGAAATGGACACCGCAAAATACGATGATCTCTGCGCTTGTTTTTGAAGCCTTGATGCTCAGTTCTAAAGAATCACCGCAAAGGTCTGCAATATCCTGGATTTCGGGCGGCTGATAATTGTGGGCAAGAATAATAGCATTTTTTTCTTTGGTCAGTTGTTTGATTTTTTCTTTCATTGTGTAACCTTACAAATTATTAGTTCATTTCTATTATGCTGGCATCTGAGGGTGGTATGAACTCAAAAACGCCGGGATTAATGGGGTTAAATTGAATATTACTGAATTCAAAGATAGTGGTATCATCGTATATATTATACGTTGTGACCCGTTCAATCTGGGTGTTTTTTTTGGATATCCGGATCAGAATAGAAGATATATCAGATATTTTTTTGTTTGCCACAAGGCTTAGCTCAACATAGTTTGGGGTATTTGTTTTTAAGTGTATGGTAAAATTTTTTCTGACAAGGGAGATATCTGACAAAAATGCACCACCTGCACCGGCTGGGAAAAAACTTTTGGCATCACCTGTCATAACCTGTTTGATACTAGGTCTGTAAATCCATAATGATTTGCCATTGGTGATAATTTCATGCTGTTCCGGGGACAGGTATTGCCATCTCATTTTCCCTGGATGGCTGAAAAAAGCATGACCTGAAGCCATATCATTTCTTTCAAGTGCTTCAAGTCTTGAGATTTGAGTAAAATCAGCTTCAAAGCTTTTCCGGGAGTATCTTTTTTCAAGAGCTGTAAGGATTTCTTCTTTGAAGGAATTATCAGTTTTTGTATTTTCGTTTGCAGCCCAGGTATTGGAAAAAAGAAGGCAGCTAAGGATCGTTAGAAAAGCAAGTTTTGTGGTAATCGAGGATTTCAATGTATCTCCTTTATCAAAGTAATATATTCAGGCTATACAAGTAGCTTATCAATATTTTTTCTTTTGTCTTCAGCATATATTCTTCGAAGTTTGGGTTTTTCTATTTTTCCAGTGGGGTTTCGGGGGACATCTCCAAAAAATATTTTTTTCAGGTGTTTATATCTGGGTAATTCCTCTTGAAAGTCAATGATATCGCTCTCGCACATAATGCATCCGGGTTTGACACTGATGATCCCCGCAGGGATTTCTCCCAGTCGATCATCGGGAATGCCGATAACGGCAATATCTTTTATTTTTTTATTATTCAGGAAAAAATTCTCAATTTCCACAGGGAAAATATTTTCTCCGCCATAAATAATCATGTCTTTTTTTCGATCCACCAGCCAGATAAAACCATCTTTGTCATATCGGGCAATATCTCCGGTGTAAAGCCATCCATCTTTGATCGCCTGGGCAGTGGCTTTGGGATTTTTATAGTACTCTTTCATAACCCCTGGCCCTTTCACAATCAGTTCGCCGGATTCATTCCCAAAAAGAAGCTCTCCCTGTTTATCAACGATTTGGGCTTCCCATCCTTGACCGGGTAGACCAATGGGACCAATTCTGTCCGCATTTTGGGTTCCCAGGTGGATACATCCGGGACCGGTGGATTCTGTAAGACCATAATTGGTGTCATAGGCTTGTCCCGGGAAATACGTGTGCCAGTTTTTTATCAGACTGGGAGGAATCGGTTGGGCACCGGCGTGCATTAGTCGCCATTGGGAGAGGGTGTGCTTTGAAAGATCGATTTGTTTGTTTTCAATGGCAATTAAAATATCATGTGCCCAAGGTACCAGTAACCAGACGATGGTACACAATTCTTCTGAGACGGCTTCAATAATCCATTGAGGGGAGACACCTTTTAGCAGAATACATTTTCCGCCAACAAGAAAACTACCCATCCAGTGCATTTTGGCGCCGGTATGATACAGAGGGGGAATACATAAAAAAATATCGTCATGGGTCTGTTGGTGATGGGCCTGTTCAACATGGCAGGCATGTTCAAGATTTGCATGAGTCAAGCGAACGGCTTTGGGGGTCCCTGTAGTGCCGCTGGTAAAATATAAGGCAGCATCATCGAGTGGGTCAATGTCAATGGCCAGAGGTTTATCACCCGGATGATCTTTTACGAATAAATCATAGTGAATGGCCCAGTCTGGGCATTGAGATGGTAAGCCTGTGAAAATCCAGAGTTGTACATGTTCATCAAGCTCAGACTTAATGGTTTCGATCCGATCAATAAATTCTTCACCAAAAACAAAGACTTTTGCTTGTGCAGTTTTGCTGCAAAGAAGGATTTTATCAGATTCAAACCTGAAGTTTAGCGGGACCACCCATGCACCTGTGGAAAGAATCCCAAAATAGATGGGAAGCCATTCGAGACAATTGGTCATCAATTGTACAATTTTATCCCCTTTTTTTACTCCGTATTCATCAAGGGCTTTTGCAAAGGCATTGGATGCTTGATAAAATTGGTTCCAGGTAATGCTTTTTTGGGTTTTTAAAGAAGGGGTGCGTTCAACAAGCGCAGTTTCATCCCGGTATTCCTGGGCATTTTGGGCTAAAATTTTAGTGATAATCATTAATGATAACAAATCCTTAAATTAAATAAAAAATCCTGCCGTGCAACTATAAAACACGGCAGGATTATATTCAACAGGTTTTATTGTCTTTTATTTGTCTTTTTTAACCTCTTCAAAGTCGGCATCTACCACATCATCATCTTCTTTGGCTGCAGCATCTGCATCAGCACCAGGAGCGCCATCTTGTCCTTCTTTGGCAGCTTGTTGATACATGACTTCTGCCAGTTTATGAGATGCCTGTGACAAAGCTTCGATTTTTTGTTTTATTTCATCAAGATTATCAGAATCTTTGCTTTGTTTTAGAGACTCAACAGCGGCTTCGATGGTTTTTCTGGTTTCTTCATCGACCTTGTCGCCATGTTCCTTTAAGGTCTTTTCTGTCTGGTCAACCAGGGCTTCGGCACTATTTTTAGTGTCGACCAGTTCTCTTTTTTGTTTGTCTTCTTCGGCATGCATTTCTGCATCTTTGACCATATTATTAATTTCATCTTCGCTCAGGCCGCTGGCCGCTGTGATACGGATAGATTGTTCTTTGTTTGTTGCTTTGTCTTTTGCTGCAACATGGACAATACCATTGGCATCGATATCAAAGGAGACTTCAATCTGAGGGATACCCCTGGGTGCTGGCGGAATATCTGCCAGTTCAAATTGCCCAAGTGTTTTGTTATCAGAGGCCATCTCTCTTTCGCCCTGTAAAACATGAATAGACACTGCGGGTTGATTATCAGCTGCAGTAGAAAAAACCTGGCTTTTCTTGGTCGGGATGGTGGTGTTTTTATCAATGAGTTTGGTCATTACACTGCCCAGGGTTTCAATTCCCAGGGATAGCGGTGTGACATCAAGTAGAAGGACATCATTGACATCTCCCTGGAGAACGCCTGCTTGAACTGCAGCACCCATGGCAACAACCTCATCTGGGTTAACTCCTTTATGAGGGACTTTGCCAAATATTTTTTCAACTCGTGCCTGAACTGCAGGCATACGCGTCATACCACCAACTAAAACAACTTCATCTACGCCGCCGGAACCAAGTTTGGCTTCTTTTAATGCAGTTTTACATGGGGCTTCGAGTTTATCTAAAAGATCAGAAATCAGAGATTCAAGTTTGGCCCGGGTCAGTTTGACATCAAGATGTTTTGGACCGGAAGCATCTGCTGTAATAAATGGCAGATTAATGCTTGTTTCAGTTGCAGTGGACAATTCCATTTTTGCTTTTTCAGCCGCTTCTTTTAAACGCTGAAGTGCCATTTTGTCACTTCTGACATCAATACCCTGTTCTTTTTTGAATTCATTGGCAATATATTCGATGATTCGTAAATCAAAGTCTTCGCCACCCAGATGGGTATCACCGGACGTTGATTTTACTTCAAAAACGCCATCGCCAATTTCAAGGACAGACACATCAAATGTTCCGCCACCCAGATCAAAGACAGCTATTTTTTCTTCACCTTTTTTATCAAGACCATAGGCTAAGGAGGCTGCAGTGGGTTCATTGATAATTCGTTTAACTTCAAGGCCTGCAATTTTTCCGGCATCTTTTGTGGCTTGTCTCTGGCTGTCATTGAAGTAGGCAGGAACGGTGATGACAGCTTCTGTTACTTCTTCGCCTAAATAGTCTTCTGCAGTTTTTTTGATGTTTGCCAGGATAAAAGATGAAATTTCTGCCGGGCTATGTTGTTTGCCTCTCAGATTGATTCGAGTATCACCATTGCTTGCCGGCTCAATTTTGTATGGCAGATTCGGAATGTCATCTTGAATTATTTTTGATGAAAATTTTCTTCCGATTAAACGTTTTACACCAAAAACCGTGTTTTCAGGATTGGTCACTGCCTGGCGCTTGGCAGTCTGCCCGACAAGCCGTTCCTCACTTTCGGTTACTGCAACTATAGAAGGTGTAGTTCTGCCTCCTTCTGAATTGG
>JAWSVH010000153.1:0-17464 GCA_033852015.1 Desulfobacula sp. | reverse complement strand
TGCAAGTACCGGGCAGTTAAAAAATTTGGGGTCAAGAAGCGGTATTAAGTGCGATGCTGCCGTAATAAATCTAATCCCGATCCCGGTGGTTTTTGAAACATCTTTTAAAAGGTTATATCCTTTATATATGTGCTCCACCGTGGTTTCATCGATGAGATTTGCATTGCTGACAAGTCCTGTGATGTCTAATTTTGATGTGTTTTCAATGGCCTCTTTCATCTTAATACATCCGCTGATATCTGCGGTTGAAGGCCGAAATGGATTGATGACCTGAAGCATCTGGACAGGTTTCAAAGATAGCGGCCCATTAAGTGCAGCAAGAACCCTGACACCGGAATCATCTCCTCCGGCATCTAAAATAGTCAGTTCGGAGGGTTGTTTAATCATTCCTGCAATTGCAGGAGATAGAATGGGAAGATCTGCATGCATGTATCGACTTTCCGGAAGCACAACTTTTATCCCGGAATTTTCAAGCTGAGTTTTTGCTTCACGGGTTCTGAAATAGGGGTTGACCAGATCCAGGTCGGCGATCTTAACATCGATACCGTCTGCTTTTCTTTTTAAGGCCAGGTTCAATGCTGTTTCTGTCTTGCCACTTCCATAATTTCCGCAAAGGATGACAATTCCTGTGATATCAATTTCCAAACACAAATCCCCTGAATCAAATTTTTTAAATCAAGTTGATATATTTTTTAACGCATGATCAGTCAAGCATATATCCCTATCATTTTGCAATGGTTTTTTAATTCAATAGCGAAGAAATAAGTGGATTGATATCTGCTAACGTGAGACTTCGGTTTAAATGTGTGCTTTTTTCTTTGATTTCCAGGGTGAGTTCTGAAAGTTTGCTATCCGGGAAATCAATTCTTTGATGGTCCAAGTATTTTTTTACCAATCTTTTCCCGCACAGAACATTGATGGTGAAACTTTCATCTGAACATGCTCCGAAATTATTCTTGGCGTGAGTTCCGGCAACATGTGTTTTAGCCGCTATACCGAAGATAGGTGTGTTGGGTTGTAAAAGATGACTTTTTGTTTGTTCGTAAACAATGGCGTCCACGTATTGATAATATTGTTTAAAGGTTTCTATATTATCGGTATCTATACGGATATCAAATCCCTGGTCTTTAAGTATTTTCGCTGTGGTGTAGAGATCACTAATTCCATTTCTTTCTCCAATGCCAAGTGCAGATGCTTCAAGAATTCGGGCGCCGGCAACAATTCCCATCACGCCATTCGCCGATGCCATTCCCATGTCATTGTGACAATGAATTGAAAGGCAGGTTTTTTTAGCTGATTTGGATAGAAGGTGTATTTTATCAAAAATCTGGTTAGGGGATAAAATACCTGAAGTGTCCGGTAATGAAAGGATATCAACCCCGTGGAGCTGTAAAAAAGTTAGACAATGATCCAGCATGGAGGCTTCATGTTTGCCGATATCCAGCATGGCAATGGAGATTAATGCATCGGGTGTACGTTTTTTGATGTGCTTAATGGTGGCAGCAAGTTTTTGAAGCAAGGTGTTCAGGTTTTCCAGTTTGGCATCGCTTTTAATGTGTACATGAAAATGCAGATCCTTGATTCCGGTATTCAGTATTATTTTGGCATCCAAAACATTTGCCCGGCCCATGGCTGCAATGCGAATATTATAGTTATTTTTTTGGGTATGGTTTAAAAGGGTTTTGACAGCCTGGGATTCGCTGTCATGGGCCGAAGGATAACCTGCCTGGCAAACATCTATTTTGAGTTTTTCCTGGAAATCAAGGATGCGCAGGCGCTGTTCAAGGGAAAACATGATTCCCTGGTATTGCATGCCTTCTCTGATGGTTTCATCAATGATGAGAATATTTGTGATGAGATTGTTTTTATTGTCCATGGCATTACCCGATGAAGGTTTCGACACTTATTAATATGTCCTGATTGTTATTTTATCTTTTCTTAGCATGATCAAGAACTTTTCGTACTTTTGCAAATAAATTATCCATTATAATTGGTTTTTGAAGGTAATCTTGGATACCAATACTCATTGCCGTTTTATGGTTAAGCTTTTCACTAAAGCCCGTACAGATGATAATAGGGATGTCTGATCGAACAGCCATTAATCTTTTAGCAAATTCTGTTCCAACCATGTCGGGCATGGACATATCTGTGATAACCAAATCAAATTCATCTGGATGAGATTTAAACAAGGCCAATGCCTCGATGGGGTCTGTTTTACCTGTCACGTTATACCCAGATTTTTTTAGTAGCTGAGTGCCCAATTTTACAATCGCTTTTTCATCATCGACAAATAAAATATTCTCATTTCCACCGATTTCTTTTTTATCTGTTGTGGGCATCAGATTTATTGTTGTGGTGTCTGAGATTAGCGGAAGATAAATATAAAAGGTTGTTCCTTTATTCGGAGCACTTTCAACAAGAATGGTTCCTTTATAATTTTTTACAATACCATGAACCACAGATAGCCCTAATCCCGTTCCTTTTCCCAATTCTTTTGTTGTGAAGTACGGTTCAAAAAGACTATCAATCACATTGGCAGGGATACCTGCTCCGTTATCATTTACGCTTAAACAACAATATTCTCCGGGTGGTAATTTAAGCTTTGGATCTGGATTTTTTTCATATAAAGAGACTTTCATCGTTCCACCGGTTTCTTCCATCGCATGGTATGCATTGGTACAAAGGTTCATGATTATTTCAAAAACCTCAGTGGCATCGCCAAAAATACACTTTGAATCTTTGTAAAGATCGTGTTGCATCTTTATATTGGCCGGTATTGTAGATCTCAACAATTTAAGCGCTTCTTTGATTATTGGTTGAATTAGTATTGAATGATACTTTGTTTCTCTCTGGCGGCTGAATAACAAAATCTGTCTGACTAACTTGCTGGCTCTTTTCGCTCCTTTAAGGACATCTTCGAGATTTTCTATTACAGGATGATTTTCAGGCAGTTCATCAATAGAGAGCTCTGTAAATCCAATAATGGGAAATAGGATATTATTAAAATCATGAGCAATGCCCCCAGCAAGAGTACCAATGGATTCCATTTTCTGAGCTTGGCGGATCATTTTATCTGCCTGCCTGCGCTCGGTTATGTCATGGTAATTAAGCAATATGCCATTGATTGAAGTGTCTTTTATACAATTTACAGCAGTCAGCACTACCCATTTATAAAGTCCATTCTTACATTGATATCGGCATTCAAGTGTTCCCGAGGTGTTATCTTTTTCGAGCAATGCATCAAATTCTTTTTGAAGCCTTTCAATATCTTCCGGATGAATATTTTTCCACCCGTCGTTACCAATAAGATCCTCCGGCTTCCATCCAAACCATTTCTCAATATTGGGACTTTTATATTTTAAAGTGCCGTCAGATCCCATAATGCCAATAACATCACCAATATTTGCTATCATAGAAGCGTGTCTTGAGTTCGTCTCTCGCAGGTTTTTTTCACTCTCTCGCAGGAACTGCTCTGTTTGGATACGTTTGCGTCTGTTAATGAGCAGCAGGGCAATCAGCAGGGTTTCAAAGATCATAAAAATCGCTACAGTAATGATCAGCTTACGGTGTTGTTCCCAGACAGTGAACTCTTTACCCCAGAGAACGCTGCCCGGGGGCAGCTTTTCTTCGTCAAGGTTCCAGCGCTTGAGTTGATGCCAATCGAACAGATGAATATGTGTCTCTTCGTGATAGGTGTTAAAGAGCATCTGTTTTTTCTCTTTAAATATTTGTAAGGCTTTTGTTGCACTTTTGTTACCGACTAGAGCGGTGGAATTTAGTGAACCTCCAACGATTCCACTTCCCATATGTGTTTGGGAAATACCAAAGACAGGTACATTCGCCGCTTTGGCAATGCGATTGGCAGCATTCTTGGGGCCAAAATGCTTTCCCTTTCCATCTTGTTGGAGCAAGGAACAAATAATGATTGTATCGCTGGGCTGATGGCCGACCCGTATCAAGAGATCTTCCATCCCCAATTGATCTATGTATTCAATATTAACTCTGCTGGAAAAAGGCTTTAATTGGGTTTTAGCAACAGAGAAGTATTGCTTATCTACTGGACTTGTGCCTCCTACAATCAGTACCTTGTTTGTGGCTGGCAGCAATGCAAGGGCTGTGTCCAATGTTGATGCAAATTGGGGCCCGGATAAGATCCCGGTATAATTATCAGGAAATGTGCGCTTTTTAAATACTGTTTCGGAAACAAGACCGGAAACGACTAAACTTCCAGGGAAAATCTCTTCGCCGTACTTTAAGAGAAAATCTAAAGCCGTAGAAGCATAAGTAATGATGATATCGATTTTTATATTTTTATATTTCGTGCGATAATACTCAAATAATTTGCGTTCATATTTATCCCCCGTAAACCGCATAGTATCCATGTATTCAGTGAAAGTGTTAACAGAAACCGACGTATCCTTTTTAAAGGCTAATCGAACACCCTTATCAAAGTTTAAACTTCCCTTTCCTTCAATATGGTAGGAATAAAGGAGAAGCACATTAACCTTGCTTGGTATTGTTTCAGCCAGGGCGGGAGATAAAAAAAACCAGGGCAATAGTATCATTAATATCCATTTTGTAGTGCGTATCAATATCCTCTTTTGTAACAGGTTTAGGGTCACAAAAAATATATGAATAGTTGAATGTATGTATTGGCTGGAATCGTTAGTAGTCAAATAGGAACTCCTGTTAAAATCTTTTGCTGTATACGCTTTTTGGGCGATGAGTCAATATAACTCCCTATAATAGGATGACATATTTTGACAAGTTGAGAATGTCCAAATATGGCCTAAGCTTATGATACCACTAAATATTGATGTTATTTATATTTGTATGAATGCTAATTTCTTCAACAATTTAAATGATATCTGAAACAGCGTATTAAATAATATGTTACATAAAAAGTTTGAAATTGCAAAAAAAATATATGATTTGAGTGGTTTTCCATATGATTCGAATCATCTTGTTGGAATGGTTAAAAACTTCACCTGTTAAGGTCAAGTTGATTTATTGTGCGAAAAAGTCAGATATTTATTAATCAGAGGTGTGCTTGGCTAAAAGCAGAATATTGATTTAAGTTTCATATGAAGGATCTTTTTGATACGAATGGTTTGGCTTTAAAGTTAGCCCTGTATTTTTCAATACAGGGCTTTTTATACAAAAATACTAAATCGTCGAATGTACAACGACTTGTCTTAGAATTATCAAATGATATTAGAAAGTAAATGCAAGTTTGTGAGACAATTCGATTGCAGCATCTGGATCAACAGAACCATCACCGTATTCTTTTTGTGCTGTTGCCGCACCAATAGAGTAAGTTAATAGTGGAGTAATTTTATATTCAGCCGCTACATTTACTTCCCATGCAGTTGCGCCGTCATATTTATTAGTTACCAGATCAACATTACTGTCTGCATAAGCGCCGAATACAGCAACACTTGCTTTTTCATTAATAGCATACGTTGCATAAAGGGCAAGCATGGTTACTGCATTAAGATCATTATGACCGAGTTCGCCATCATGAGTTCCATCTATTCCGGAAACACCATACATGAGGACTTCATCGCCCAAAAGCATTGCACGATTTCTCAGGTAGCTGTCACCAGAGGCACAAGAATTTGCAAAATCATCACCAAAGGTAAAACCTTTATCAACAGTGTCATCATAGGAACCATGAGCGATAAATCCACCAACTTTCAAAGCATTCAACTGTGCCCAAACATTGGCATACACCCCCCAAATTCCGTAATCAGGAGTCGTGTTTTCATAGTTATAATCAACATAAACAAATTCTGCTTCAAAACCGATATTATTAAAAGTACCATTTGCACCTAAATCAAATGCAATAACCTGAAGATTATTGGGTTCATTATCAATATATTTCAACAGAGGAAGTACAGTAATCCCACCGATTTTGGTAGCCAAGGCAACAACATAAGTGTCAGCATCTTTATCTATTTCGCCACTTTCTTCGGCATTAACTGTATTGACTTGACCAGGGACAGGCGTAAGATCGTAATCATATGTCTGATTTTTTTCAGTAAACGCAATTACGGTACCAATTTTGGTGGGTTGAATAAGCATCAATCTGTATGCTTCTGTAGAGTCATTCGAAAAATCAGACCCCCATGTAGCAGTCCCCATAAGCCCTACTTTAATAGTAGTATGATTCATGAAGGTATGCTGAGCCCAAAGCCTTTCAACTGCGATATTATCATCAGTTTGACCATTCTGATCTTCCTCATTAGGGTTGGTTGATACTGCCCAGGATTCATCTCTAAGTTCCAGACGAGCAACAACTTTTGTGTAAGGCGTCATTATCCAGTTAACGTTAAGGTTCAATTCATGGTCATAGATACCATGGCTGTCATTACCATTAACAGTGTTGTTACCGTTCCAGTTGTCAGACCATTGACCTCTTACATAATACTCACCACTCATTTTAAGTGTACTTGCGTTTGCGATACTAACACCAATGAGAAACATGGCAAAAGTAAGAACTAAAATTTTTTTCATCATTTTTTCCTTTTTAAAAAAAGTTAATAAAAAAGCGACCAATCGCTATCCCTCCCTTTTAGAGGTTATATTCCTCCTAACTTGGCTAATTAAAATAGTCAAAAGCTCCACGTGTCAAATTCGTGTTAATTTTTTTTGCTATAAATTCAAATAGTTACTACTGGATAGTGCGTTTTGCTATAGGTCTAAAATTGATTTTTACTTCAGATGAGTATTCTTTTTGACACGAAATTTACACGAATTGTTTGGCTTTTAAAACGGTCTTAAATTGGAGAAGGGAAGTATTGAGGTTTTTGACAGCCGGATGATCTTGTCCACATGTAGCGGTAACAAAATCAATGGTTTTGAGTACATCTTTCCAGCGAGGATTTTTGGGCAGTTTATCCGTATTCAGATATTTGTCCAAGGTTCGTGTTTTATAAGTGCTGACGTCCAGATAAGTTCGCCAGATACCGCTTTGTTCAGCCAGGGCAATCTTATCTGTGCCTGCGATTTGTGTCCAACAGGTGATTGTCTCTGTCATGAGCGTAACGAGGGTTTTCCGATAGTGTTGTTCTAGGGTTTCTTGGGGCATATTTCTTAGTTTATCAACTAGTGAACAATCAATTTGAGTAAGCTCGTCATTTAGCTGCTGCCCTTCTTGATCGAGATATTTTAATGCGCTGCCAAATGCTTCCTGCAAGGCCTGGATCTTTTTCTGGTGTTGAGCCAGGGCCAGAGCTGCTTGTTCATCAGATAACACTTTTGCCTTATCTTCACTCTCTTTAATGTCACGGAAAATCAGTGCCCAAATAGTCTGATCATCTACTGTAATTGGGGTGGCTAGGGTTTCCACTTTTAGGGTTCTGCCATCAGGTGTCTGTGTGGTGAATTGGGAATTTTGACTTCTCATTAAGGTGGTGTCTTGAGTTTCAAATAAAATGTTGATATTTTTTTTGGGTATAATCCCTTTTTCTTTAGGGAAAACTTGTTGTAAAGATCGGTTTACAAGACTGTGTGACGGGTAGCCAAATAATTTTTCAGCATGTTCATTATTATACAGTACTCGGTCTTGACCATCCACCAGTATTAGAGCAGACTCCCACAGGTTAAGCAGCGCTGCCAGTTGGCGGTTTGCACCCTCTAATGAATGTTCTGCCCGTCTTCTGCGAACAATTTCTTCTTTAAGCCCTTTGTTTTCCCGCAGAAGGTCGACTAGTGATTTGAGTTTCAGACTGGTTTGAATCCTTGTCAGCAGTTCTCGGCGCTCAACTGGTTTGGTCAGGTAATCATTGGCCCCACATTCAAAGCCCCTGAGTAGATCTTCTGGTTGGGTCCGGGCAGTGAGCATAATTACAGGCAGCTCTGTGGGGTTGAACGTCTGCCTTAGTTCCTGGCAAAATTCATAACCGTTTGTGTGGGGCATCATTATGTCCAAAACTGCTAAATCAAAGGAATAGGTGCGCATCAGTTTTCTTGCAGTGTCGACATCTGGTGCTGCATATACCTGATAAGCAGCAGTGCTCAAATGGTTGTGAAGTGCATGCAGGCTGATCGGTTCATCGTCAACAATAAGGATGCAGATACCGTCATTGGCTGGTGGGGTCTTTGGTAACTCTGGTAGTGGAACGATTGATGGTTGGGTATTCGCCATGTTAACATTATCGGTGTCAAGGATTGGTTGTACTGTTTGTTTTATGATCGCTGATTTGTCGGCTAACGGCAGTGTGAAAGAAAAACAGGCTCCACCATCATCCGCGTTTGATACGGTAATTTCTCCCTTTTGCAATTCAACCAACTGTCGGGTAATGGCAAGTCCTAATCCTACACCGCCATATTTTCGATCGATAGCACTGTCGATTTGGACAAAACGGTTGAATATTTCTGTGTGCTTAGTTTCTGGAATACCAATGCCTGTATCCTGAACATTTATTTTTAGAAAAGAGCCTTGCTCAACGGCTGAAATAACGATTTCTCCTTCCTGGGTGAATTTAATGGCATTTTTAATTAGATTGAGTAGAATTTGCTGCAGGCGGTTTTCATCAGCAAGGATAGGGGGTAACTTTTTTTGAGTATCCATTCGAAGTTGGATTTTCTTTTCTCCAATGAGCGGGCGGCACAAGGTAAGGGTTAGTTTTAGCACACTTTCAATATCAACTGGCCTGATGGTCATCCGAATGTTTCCTTGCCTGATTCGGGTAAAATCAAGGATGTCATCCACCAGAGTTGAAAGACGCCTGGTACAGTGGATAATGATATTTAAATCCTGATCCCAGGTTGCCTGTATATTTTTTTTGCCGTGGATCAGCAAATTTTCGCACAAGCCAATGATTCCATGAAGTGGTGTGCGAAGTTCATGGGATGTGTTGGCCAGAAATTCATCTTTGGCTTGCTCTGACTGCTTCAGACTTTCCATTGATCGTTTCTGGGCCGATAGCATCTGCCTGCTTAAAATATTATGTCGGTCAATCAGCGCCAATGAACAAAAAAATAAAGAGAGCAGAAAAAAGAATAGCGATGACATCAGATTTTGATAAGTGGATGAAAAAATAAACCCCAGGTCGTTTAAGCTCCCCATACATACTTGTAAAAAGACCAGACTTACTGCCATAATATAATATATTCCTGCATCAAAGCCTCTTCGCCAGGCGATGATTGAAATGGAAAGAAACGAAAGGGTGACGATAACGCGACTTATGGTCGAGACCCATGCTACCCAATTGTAGGGCAGTAAAAACAAAGCGATACTTAATATTAAAACCCAGGTGATTAGACCGTTTATCCATTTATTCAGCCAATCGTTCGGCTCCTTTAACTGAAAATAATTTTTGGTCAACAGCAGCCAACCCATTCGATAAAAGATACGTGTTGTTTCTTTAATACGATTGTCCCACCAACAGTCCAGATTTGGTGCGAAAAAACTTAACTTGGATGCGAAATAAAACAGCGGAATTGAGACCAGCATAAGACTAAAATAAAGAAAAACACGATCTTTTAGTGTGGTGTAAAGTAACAAATTGTAAACTATAAAAAAACCGAATGCTCCCAATATAGAAAACCATAAAAAATCTCCTGTTTTTTTCTCACCAGCGCGTTTGTTACCCAATACTAATGGGAGAGTGGCCAGACCTTCATCCTGAATTCTCAGATAGAAGGTCTGGGTTTGCCCTGTGTTAATATGGATCCAGAAAGTTGGTTTAGCTCTTTGGGGTATCATTGTTTGATCTAAGGGGATATCCTCCCCATCTTTAAATTGATCAAATCCGCCGTTAGGATTTGGTTTATAAAGATCAATCCGATCTGCAGTTCGCATATTTATGGAATCCCCCAGTACGATAAACCATAGGTTTTCTAAACAGCTATTGTGAATCTGCAGGCGGGCCCAAACGGCAGACTGACGAAAACCAAAGCGGGTGTGGCTCCCTTTTAGGGCTTTGAAGTGATGCTGGTTGGCGGGATCGCTGACGGTTTCAATGGTTAAAGTTTGATCACTTTCTTTCCAAAAACTCATATAATCAAGTAATTCATAGACATCCCGGTTGCTGGTTAGATTTAAATCTTCTGTCGCGACAGACACATTTGGTATTAGGAGAATCAAAAATAGGAATGTGGCCCATATCGGTAGATAAAAACCAGATAAGCGTTGATTATAAAGCCCATGGGGTATCATCATTATTGATCCTCTTCCTAAAAACTGGAGACTGAGTTCGCTTTTTCCTAATTATACCATGTTTGCTTAAAGAGAACAGTTTCCTAGTCATTGACAAAATGTCTCTTTCTTTGGTTATAATAAACCTCACTAAATTAAAAGAGAATTCTTTTAATCTTTTTAAAATCATACAGATGAACTAGGAATACAAAACCTGAACAAAATTACCACATGCATTATGTGCTAAGGTTTTTTAGGAATCATAATTCGAAAAGAACTACCAAAGCCTATTTTACTTTTAAGCGCTATCTTACCTTTATGTGCTTCTATGGCTAATTTACAAAAAGCGAGACCCAATCCATACGATGGAATATGTTTTGAGCCATTTGCCTCTACACAAATAAACTTGTCAAAGATATGTTCTTGGAATTCAAACGGGATACCCTGGCCGGTATCTGTTACTTCGGCAATTAGATTCATCTTATCACAGCTTATATGAACATTAACTGTCCCATCTTTTGGAGAAGCCTTCAGTGCATTTTCAATAAGATTAGTTAAAATCCGCCGGATAATCTCTGGATCAAATTTACCCATAACTGATTTGCCAGTTTGAGTTAAATGTTGTTTGTACATGTTCGCCTGTGGCTGCATATCATTAACTGTGTTTTGAGTGACTTCATGAAAATCCAACGTTTCATAATTTAACAACAGTTCATTAGATTCTAACTTAAATACATCCAAAAAAGATTGTATCATTCTACTTAAAGTATCCACGCCATTTCGTGCAGTCTGCAAATAATCCTTTACAATATCTTCTAATTTCAATGGTTGTAATCTATTATTTAATATTTGAAGCATGCTGGAGATACCCATAAGAGGGGAACGCATATCATGAGCAATCATATTTGCCAGGTTATCTTTCAACTTTTCCACTTTTCTTAGAGCTATATTGCTTTCACGCAATTCTGATTCACTTAGAGAAAGCTTTGCTTCTATTTTTTTTCTGCGTGTTATTTCTGCAGCCATAAGACGATTCCATAAAAGAATCCCGGCAATAATAACTGAAATAATTAATAATATTTTTTTAAAAAGAGTATAATTAAAACCAGTATTATATTTAATCCAAGCCCACTTTCGGTAATAATAAGTTTTTTCTGCTTCAGGTAATGCATATATTGCTTTTTGAAGAATACGAGTAAAATGTGGCCAATCTTTTCGCACTGCCATTCGCTGTTTATGTTTATAGGGTGTTTCTCCAATAATTTTAATATTATGATCCTGCAAACGACTCAAATAATAATTCCCTGGTAAAATATTACCTATAAATGCGTCTATTTTTTTTTGTTTTAATAAATCGAATGCATCATTTATTGTTATAGGTCTTACGATATCGAACTCTGGGTAATCATTACTAACCCATTCATCCGTTGCATAACCGGCTATCACAGCTATCTTTTTATTATAGAGATCTGACATGTTACTCACATAATGGGCATCCTTGCCCCCAAAAATCACAACAGGAACGGTCAAGTAAGCGTCTGTAAATTTGAGATATTTTAAACGTTTAGGAGTCACTGCAACGCATGAAAACATATCAATTTCTCGTCGCTCAACCCTAGCAGAGGTTTCCTGCCATCCAACATCTTGACCCATGTCAAATGTAACACCAAGCATTTTCTCGATTGCGAACAGATAATCCATTGAAATCCCATGCGGTTGACCTTTTGAATTGGCAAACTCAATCGGAGCCCATTCACGATCCCAGGCCACACGAATCCGGGGATTCATCAATAACCATTCCTGTTCTTCTCTTGTCAAACCGATATCATTGTTAGCCACAGTAGGCAGTGGAAACCATTTGGATAAAATATGACTTTTTTCTCGATAGCTTAACAATTCAAATGCACGGTTCAAAATCGAATGTAACTCAGGCCAGTCTTTTCGGACACCAGCACTGAGCAATTGAGGATCAGGATCTGCATAACCAGCAAATTTTAGATTCGCAAGAGACAGTTCACTTATTAAATGTGTTGCAACAGTCAAATTCCCAACCACAGCGTCGATTTCCTTTTTTGAAAGTGCCATCAATGCTTCCTGAAAAGTGTTGTATAGCTGTGGTGTAATTGTTGATTCTTCGTTTATAAATGCGTGATGAGAACTATCTTGCTGCACTCCTACCGCAAATCCGGTTAATGCTTTTAATCCCGTACGTGTTTCAATAGATGACGCAATATCTGTAATAATTACTCTTGGAAATTGAATATAAGGATTTGTAAAAGTAAGAAATTCTTGACGTTCCTTAGAAACTCCCACACATGGCAATACATCAATCTCTCGGTTTTTTATCGCATTTACTGTTTTTACCCAGGAATCGTATTGTACTAATTCAAATTTAAGACCGGTTTTTTGGGTCAATAATTCTAAATAATCAGCTGAGATACCTTTAAATTCGTTATTTTCAGATAAAAACTCATAGGGTGCAAAATTGGGATCAATTCCAATCTTGATAACAGGATGCTCCTTCAGCCATATGGTTTCTTGTTTCGTAAGATTCAAATCACTTAGGTGCTGTCTCTGCATGTGAAACCACTTGCCTTGACCGCCACTTAAATAATATCCCATGGCCTTATGATATAAAGAATCAGGATTTTCTTTCAAGCGTCTTAAACTTTCATCAATCTGACGGAGCAGCCGTTTACCGCGTTCAGTATTTTTCTGCCCGGCAAATAATAAAACGTGGGGACTAAAGATAATAGGGGTTGCTTCAACTTCATAATTATCAGAATATAAAGTTCCAAATAGACGGTTCACCACGCAGGCATCAACCTGAGCACTATCAAGCAGCAATAATGCCTGGCGATTACTATCCACCTCAACAAAATTACATGGTATATTAAATAGTTTCATTAGATGCTTAAAGCCATTAGGACCATAGGAATGAACACTTTCTTTAACTATTGCAACAGACTTATTCTTCATGTCTTTAAAGGATACGATAGAAGAATATTTTTGAGCATATACCGCTCCCCAATTAGTAAAGACCGCTTCTTCGGTAAAATCAAAAAGTTTTTCTCGCTCATTTGTCTTGGCGATATCCACAACAATATCTATCTGTTTTTTCTCCAAACGCTCCAGGCATTCTTTCCAAGTGCCAGGAATATACTGAATCGTCCATTCTCTTTCTTTTGCAATAGAATTTAGTATTTCAGGATATAAGCCAGTCGTAAAACCATCGGAAGTGTTAAAAACCTTGGGGGGATTATCATATATTCCTACTCGAATCAGCTCTTCGGCATCAGGGGAACCAATTAACAATATAGAAAATGTCAGAAACATTAATAGCCCATTGAAAAAACAAGTCAACATTTTGAAGAGATTATCAATCATTTCGTATCGCCTTTAGAATTAGGAAGCTAATTACCTGAACATAGAATAATTTTTAATCAAAGCTTAAGAATTTATTATACCAATGAAAACTATAAAACAAGCTTTTCCCTGATTTATAACGCAATATATACCGTCATCGATATGATGTTCATGGATTCTACAGATAATGCAGTTCTTAGTTTTACCAAGACATATTTGAAAAATCGAGCAAATGTTCGTTTTTTCCTTGATCTATTTAAAACCGTAATATATTATCGATTCAAATTGTTTAATTAAGAATTCATCTATTTTTAATTAGTGATGAAAATTAGGTTTCTAACTTTTTTAAAGTTTGTTTACTCATAATTTCAACAAAACAGGAGGATGTATGCCTTTTAACCCATCTGAAAAACTCCAGGTAATTCTGGACATGATTCGTGAATTTCTCGACAAAGAAATAGTTCCCATGGAAAAAGATTTAGATTCCATGGGATTTAAAGCAATGGTTCCCGAGTTGGAAAAAAAACGGGAAATGGTTCGTAAAATGGAACTATGGGCACCGCTTCATGCAAAAGACATGGGCGGTATGGGATTGCCTTTGATGGATGTGGCAATGATTTACGAAGTACTGGGAAGATCCCCGCTCGGTCTTTATGTGTTTGGTTGCCAGGCGCCGGATGCCGGAAATATAGAAATCATTCATAAATTTGGAACTGAAGAACAAAAAGAACAATATTGCCGTCCAACAGTAGAAGGAAAAATCAGGTCCTGTTTTGCAATGACAGAAGTTGATGTATGTGGATCAAATCCGACATGGATTTTAACTACAGCTAAAAAAGATGGTGACGATTATGTCATCAATGGACGAAAATGGTACACTTCTTCGGCTGATGGCGCTGCATATACTATCGTGATGGCTGAAACCAATCCAGAAGCTGAATCTCCCCATATGCGATCCAGCATGATTATTGTCCCTACCAATACACCTGGATTCAACATTGTCCGTAATATATCTGTGATGGGACATGAAGGAAGTGACTGGGCAAGTCATGCTGAGGTCAGTTTTCAAAACTGCCGAGTTCCTCAGTCAAACGTTATAAGCGGCGAGGGCCAGGGATTTATTCTGGCCCAACAGCGATTGGGCCCAGGTAGAATACACCATTGCATGCGCTGGATCGGTATCAGCAACCGTGTTTTTGAACTTATGTGCTCTTATGCTAAAAAACGACGCAGGACACCCACTGAAACACTGGCAGATTCAGATGTTATTAAAACCTATATTGCTGATAGTGCAGCAGATATTCTTTCTTCACGGCTCATGGTCTTAAATGCTGCCTGGACCATTCAAAACAAAGGTATAAAAGCGGCGATGAAGGATATTTCGATTATCAAATTTTATGTCGCCAATGCCATGCAGAGAGTCATAGACAGATCCCTGCAGGTTCATGGTGGATTGGGTATGTCAGATGATACGCCCATTGCCCATTATTACCAACACGAAAGAGCGGCCCGAATCTATGACGGAGCAGATGAGGTGCATAAGCTCAGTGTTGCCAAACGAATTTTACGGGAATTCTAATTTATTAATGCAAACCACGGCTTAGGGAACCTGATCCGAAAAGCAGTGTGAAAAACCTGACAGTTCAGGGAACATTTCAATAAAACGCATTCTTCGCCACGACTCAACCGGGGGAGAATGCGTTTTTTATAGTGGTGTCTCAAAATAAAACAACCTGACTTTCGCTAAAATATTATTATCCCTATCCAGAGTGTTCAAAACCAGATACTAACCGCAATTGCAATCCTGAGAAAAATCGATTCTGATAAATAATGCAAACGGGCTTGAGTTTTTGACTCAACCCATGATTAATGATTCTGATGTACTTGACGTAACAAAATCATAATTGACCTTTACAACGTCAAAAGCGATTATCTATCTGATATTTCTATAAAAATAGGAATGGAGGTAGATATGAAATCAAATTTAGACTTTTCTCCAAAACTGCAAAACAATAACCCTTTTCTGGATAATTTACAGTTTCAGATTCAAGTAACTTCAAATTTTAGTAAACATTCAGTTAAACATTTTAAGGTAGAACACCTTTTACAGCTGCTTGCCAGATCAGAGGTACAAAAGTCTATGATCGAACCGGTAGCCAAATTTTTTCAATACTTACTTCAGCGTAATCGCCGACTGCATACTATAGAAAGTTATTTCCAAGCAATTAAAAGACTTATGGTGTTTCTTAAGTCATCGGATATTAGCAGAATTGAAAATATTTGCCGAGACGATTTGGGTGCCTTTATCGAATATTTACAGGATAATAACTTAATGCCCTCAACTATCAATTCATATCTAACAAATTTATATACATTTTTTGGATTTTTAATCGAGACAGATCAAATTGATCCAAAAATTATGCGGCATAAATTTAGATTGAAGATGCCTGATGAACTCCCAAAAGCAATTGATCCAGAAGACATTAAACAAATCATATCTATGATTGATACTCCTCGTGAAAGAGCTTTAATCATGGTTCTTTTAAGAACTGGTATGAGAATAGGAGAATTACTCAGGACAAAAATTATGGATATAAGTCTGTCGCAAAGAAAAATTAATATTTACCAAGCACAAAAAAATTATGAGGGTCGAGTTGTATATATGAGTGATGATGCCTGTAATGCCTTGCAAGATTGGATCGAAATAAGAAAACTTAACAGGCCATACGTCTTTTACGGTAGAGGAGACCGTAAAAGACTATCATATTGTAGAGCCAGGCAATTGTTCATTAAATATATACAACGAGCTGAGTTATCACATAAGGGATACACACTGCACTGTCTAAGACATACTTTTGCCAGTGAGTTATTGAATGCTGGAATGCGTCTCGAATGTTTACAGGTTCTCTTGGGCCATCAAAATATTGAGGTTACAAGACGCTATGCGCGACTGACTGATACTACTCGTAAAAAAGAATATTTTAAAGCAATGGAACGAATTGAGAGGGGTGAAATAAATGGCCATTATCGATTCCATAATTAATTACCGGCGGTCTTTAAAACGAAAGAATTGTGCTCAAGGGACTGTGAAAAATTATATGAATGCCATTAAACACTTTGCTGTTTGGTTAGATGTCCCCATTGAACAGGTAAGCTGTCAATATATCCTGGCATATGTTGATTACCTTCTGGGCAAACGACTGAAACCAAAGACAATAAACAATAATTTAGACAGTATCCGCGGTTTTTACAATTATCTTCTCACTGAGGAAAAATATATAGGAGATAATCCGGTTAAAAAAGGGTGTTCCTTGAGGCTTGGGAGACCCTTGCCAAAACACCTGAGGGATGAGGAAATAAAAGAGTTATTCAATTATATTTATAATTTTCGAGATCGTGCCATGTTTATGCTGATGTTGCGCTGTGGACTGAGGGTCGATGAGGTAGTTAATCTTACTTTAAATGCTATTGATTTAAAAAGAGGTCATATATTAGTGTTCAAGGGGAAAGGTGCAAAGGGTCGTGTGGTTTATTTTAGCAAGGATACACATAATGCTCTTTTTGCTTATTTTAAAAAAAGAAGATTTTTCAAAACGCAGTCCGTTTTTCTTGTTGAGAAAGGAAAATACAAAGGCAAAAGGATCTCAGTTCGGGGTATACAAAAACGTATGGAGTATTACTCTAAAAATAGTGGGATATCCGTAACTTGCCATCAATTGCGCCATACCATGGCAACTCAACTATTAAATGCAGACGCAGATCTCTCGACAATACAAGATCTCTTGGGGCATAGCAGGATTACGACTACTCAAAGATATTGCAAAGTATCCAATTTAAAGATACAGAGAGATTATCACAAGGCTATGGAATGTATATTAAAAGAGCAAAGTTCTATGCGCGTATAATATATTGATTTAATAAGAAATATCAGACTTTGTTACGTCAAGTGATGTA
>JAWSVH010000152.1:0-16740 GCA_033852015.1 Desulfobacula sp. | reverse complement strand
ATAAATTCAAAGAAAACATGGAAGAACTTTTAGCACCCACTAAGTGCATCCCGCAAGATATGAATAATCACATGAAAAAAAGAGTTCAACTCCCTAAAAAATTAGAATAAAGTTTGTATAAATATAACTTATTTTTGGAGAAAAACTTTGAATATCAAAATAAAATATTGTTCGGTATGAAACTATAAACCTCAAGCTGCCAGTCTGGCAGAAATCTTGGAAAAAGAATTTACCGCCACCACTGAACTGATACCCGGATCCAACGGTGTCTATGATGTGATAGTTGATGAAAAAATCATATTCTCAAAACATACGGCCAATCGATTCCCGGAAGAAGACGAAATCATTTCCCTAATTAAATTTTGAATTGATTAAACCCTGAACTGATTAAATTTTGAACTGATCAAGATCCCTAAATCAAATTAGGTTCCTAAACTGACAAAGGCTGCTTTTTTTGAAAGCAGCCTTTGTCAGAAAAGGAAAAAAAGATGAAAAAACTAACTCTTTTTTTATGTAATAACTAATAAAGCAAATGGCGTGCCAAAGTCTTTTTTTTCTTTCAACACAAACCATAACTATTTAATTTTATAGCAAATATTAAAATGCTCTTTTTGTTTTTTATCATATAAATATTGAAAACTAACTTTCACAGGTACGGATTTGTATCAAAAAGTTCAATATTTTGAACCCAAAAATGTCAAAAAAAACCTAAAAAAAGTCAACACACTGAAATAATAGAAGAAAAATTCAAAATAGAAGTATTCAGAAATTTAAACTTGCAGGCATCACATGTGAATATGATGCCTGCAAGTTAAGTAAGACGGTTTCTAATAGCGGTAATGATCAGATTTAAACGGTCCATTAACAGGAAGTCCAAGATAATCTGCCTGCTCCTGGGTCAACGTTGTCAAGGTAACCGACAAATTTTTCAAATGCAGCCTTGCCACTTCTTCATCTAATTCCTTTGGCAGGGTATAGACATCAATCTCAAGATCCTCTTGGGCCAACTTAATCTGAGCCAGGGTTTGATTTGAAAAACTATTGCTCATCACAAAACTTGGATGACCAGTGGCACAACCCAGATTTACCAATCTTCCTTCAGCCAAGACAATAACAGAGCGGCCAGATTCTTGAGTCCACTTATCTACCTGAGGTTTGATATTAAGCTTGGTTGCTTTTGGATGATTTTCCAGATAACTCATTTCTATTTCATTGTCGAAATGGCCGATATTACAGATAATAGACTCATCTTTCATCTGCTCAATATGCTCACCTTTGATCACATGATAATTTCCAGTTGCAGTTATAAAGATATCTCCATGAGGAGCAGCTTCTTCCATGGTAACCACTCTGTATCCCTCCATAGCAGCCTGAAGCGCACAAATCGGATCAATTTCAGTTACCCACACAATTGCACCATATCCTTTCATGGAAGCGGCACACCCTTTACCAACATCTCCATATCCTGCAACGACGATAGTTTTCCCAGCCAACATAACATCCGTTGCCCGCTTGATTCCATCAGCAAGGGATTCCCGGCATCCATACAGATTGTCAAATTTTGATTTGGTGACTGAATCATTCACGTTAATAGCAGGAAAAAGCAATTCATTTTTCTGAGCCAATTGATAAAGTCTGAGAACACCTGTTGTGGTCTCTTCTGAAACACCACGAATCTTTTTAGCAATCCGGGTCCATTTATTTGAATCTTCATTAAAAGAAACTTTCAAACGATCCATTAGACATTTTTCATCAACACTGTGGGTGGCCTCACCAAGCAATGAAGGATCTTTTTCAATCTTGACCCCCTGATGAATATACAAGGTCGCATCTCCACCATCATCGACAATCAAATCAGGTCCAGAACCATCAGGCCAAGTCAATGCCTGTTCTGTGCACCACCAGAATTCTTCAAGCGTTTCACCTTTCCAGGCAAAAACAGCAGCACTGCCCTTTTCGGCTATCGCTGCAGCAGCATGATCCTGAGTCGAAAAGATATTGCAGGTTGCCCATCTGATATCGGCGCCCAACTCATATAGAGTATCAATAAGCATGGCGGTCTGAATAGTCATATGAAGGCTACCCATAATTTTCAAGCCCTTAAGAGGCTTTTGAGAACCATATTTTTCCTGGATAGCCATCAGTCCTGGCATTTCCTTTTCCGAGAGCTGCAGATCTTTGTGCCCCTCTTCTGCAAGGGACATATCCTTTACTTTGTTTTTCAACGTAAGGTCAAGGTCGATATAGGAAGGGTCTTTAATTAATTCTGACATTTTAAAACTCCTTTAAAATAACTTTTCAATTAAACATATCAAAATATATTGATATGTTGTTTTCTTTCCAGAATACAGATTCTCTTATTTAAAGTCAATAAAAAAAGCTGCCTGAAAATCAACTTACTTCCAGGCAGCTTTAAAATTCATACAATGTCCAGCTAAAAATTAAATTCCAGCCAATTCCTTTATCTGATCAGCTCTATCGGTTCTTTCCCAATAAAAATCAGGATCTTTTCGGCCAAAATGTCCATAAGAAGATGTTTTTCGATAGATAGGACGAAGAAGATCAAGTGTACTGATGATAGCAGCAGGTCTTAAGTCAAAAACTTCTTTGACAATCTCAACAGCTCTAGTTTCTGAAATTTTACCCGTCCCCATAAAATCAACGAGAAGAGACACAGGCTCTGCTACACCAATGGCATAGGCCACCTGAACCTCGCATTTATCTGCAATACCAGACGCAACAATATTTTTTGCAACATAGCGCCCCATATACGATGCACTTCTATCCACCTTTGAAGGATCTTTTCCAGAAAAACACCCACCACCATGGCTACCTTGTCCACCATAGGTATCTACAATAATTTTTCGCCCAGTTAGCCCACAATCTCCCATAGGACCACCGACAACAAATCGCCCGGTAGGATTAATAAAAAAACGGGTATCCCCATCAATCATTTCAGCAGGTATTACCTTTTTAATCACTTCTTTAATAATGGCAGTTTTCAAATCATCGTAAGAAACATCAGGAGAATGCTGGGTAGAAACCACGACAGTATCCACACGTGTTGGTTTACCATCTATATATTCAATAGTTACCTGGGATTTCCCATCCGGTCTTAAAAAATCCAAGGCTCCGTTTTTTCGAACCTGGGCCAATCTGCGGGTCAACTTATGGGCATAAACAATGGGCATAGGCATCAATTCAGGCGTTTCATTTGTTGCAAACCCAAACATTATACCCTGGTCTCCTGCGCCCTGTTCCTTATACAGTCCGTTTCCCTCGTCAACGCCCTGGGAGATATCAGGTGATTGCTGATCAATACTGGTAATTACAGAGCAGGTTTGCCAGTCAAACCCCATGCTGGATGAGTTATATCCAATATCTTTAATGGTGTTTCGAACCACCTGGGGGATATCCACATAACAGTCCGTGGTAATTTCTCCAGCCACCATAGCAATACCGGTTGTTACCATTGTTTCACAGGCCACCCTGCATTTTTTATCCTCAGCCATAATGGCATCAAGAATACTGTCTGAAATGGCATCCGCTACTTTATCAGGATGTCCCTCAGTCACAGACTCGGATGTAAACATGAAAGATTGTTTTTCTGACATTATTTTAACTCCTTTATATTCAGATAATTATATAATTATTTATTCATTTATAATTTCGAGATATCATTAATAGGTTTTTATTTTAATTTTGTCAATAATCCTGCACCCCTTACAAATTATTATTTTTAAAATAATACAATTTACTTGACAAAATTTTCATATTTTTTATTGTCTGACCACATATTTTAAATAAAAATTCAATTTTAAAAATCATAACATCGGAGAAATAAAGATGCCAAAAAACATATCAACAAAAATTACCGGGATTGGAAACACCCTGGTTGATATTCTAATCAATGAAAGTGATCAGTTTCTTATGGATCTTGGAAAAGAAAAAGGCGGAATGACACTGGTAGAACACGAAGAGATTGTTGCCATCCTCTCTAAAACCCAAAATCTGCCAGCAGTGGTTCCTGGTGGTGCTGCATGCAATACCATTGTCGGAGTTGCCAACCTTGGCGGCAACGCCAGATTCATTGGCTGCAAAGGAGATGACGACTATGGCCTTCTTTTTGAAAAAGAGTTAAGCAATTGCCATGTTGAACCCATCATTTCAATGGGTAGCTCTCCCACTGGAAACGCCTTGTCCGTGATCACCCCAGATGCCCAGCGCTCCATGTTTACATTTTTAGGAGCCTCAGCCGAACTTTATCCGGAAAATATCAGTGCCGATATGTTCAAAGAATCTGCCATTGCCATGATAGAGGGCTATCTTCTATTCAATCCCGATTTAATGATGGCATCATTAAAAGCTGCTAAAAGTGCAGGAGCTTTAATCGCTCTTGATCTTGCAAGCTTTGAAGTCGTAAACGCATCAAAAGGCATCCTTGAAAATATCATCAAAAACTATGTTGACATTCTAATTGCCAACGAGGATGAAGCAAAAGCCTATACCGGACATACAGACGAGCAAAAAGCATTGGGAAAACTGTCTCAACATGTCACTTATGCAGTGTTGAAAGTCGGTTCGAGAGGCAGTTATGTCTCACACGATAACATTACCACAAGAATAGGCGCCCAAACCGGGAATGCTCCTGTGGACACAACTGGAGCAGGAGATCTATGGGCCGCAGGTTTCCTTTTTGGCCTTGCCCATGGATATTCCATTGAAAAAAGCGGACAAATCGCCTCTGCATGTGGCTATGAAGTCTGTCAGGTGATTGGCGCTCAAATTCCGGAAAAAGGATGGGAAAGAATAAAAAAATTATTGTAATTTAGGCTAAGCCACTCAGGATTTATAAAATTTTACCAGAGTTTCAGGCTTAATCCCCAGAAAGAACAGAGTCAAAAGGGTCCAGTTCCTTAAGGTGCAATACAAAAGGCCTTCTTTTTGCCACCTTCTTGCCGAAGTAATGGCTTGAAGCTTTAAGATATGAATTTTACCCCCCTTTATTTTTATCCGCTTCATCAAATCCACATCTTCCATAATAGGATATGGGGCATATTGCCCCATATCAAAAAAATAATCTTTGCGGATGAAAACAGCCTGATCCCCATAAGGGATTTTTGTTAATCGAGATCGAATGGATGCTGTTTTTTCTATCATTCTAAAAACAAAGCCATCTGCATCAATGGCAAGGTCAAATGCTCCAGCCACAGCACCCTGCTGTTTAATAACATTCAAGATTGCATTCAAAGCACCCGCCGGCAAAAAAGAATCACAATGTAAAAACAAAAGGATGCTTCCCTTGGCCTTACCTGCTCCTGCATTCATCTGTCTGCCACGCCCGGGCAGTGATATCAATTTTATAATTTGTTTTTTTGCTATCTGTTTAAGTGTCGTTCCTTTGGAATGTCCATCCACTACAATAATTTCAAAGCTGCCATCAAACGCCTGTGCATCCAATGCCTGTATAGCTGAATTTATTTTTTTTTCTTCGTTTAAAACAGGAAGGACAATGGAAATATCAATTTTCATAATTGTTCAAGCATCTCTATGGTTCTTTTACCAATTTTTTGCCCTTTCTTTACCCTCAGGGCCAATGCGTTTAAATCCTCACAGGTGTCAATATCTTCAAGTTTTTGCAAACACTCATATGAGACACCTTTCTTTCCCATATGAGCAAGTGTCTGCTCAAATACGGATGCCGTTGACCATTCGATATGATTAAAAATGTGCTTTGAAAATCCAGATTTTTGAAACCCAATCAGATAATACCCACCATCACTTGCAGGGCCAACAGCCACCTTTTTAGTTTTTAAAACATTAAAAGCTGTAAAAATAATATTGCAGGTTATCTCTGGAATATCAGTACCGATCAATACAGCCCGTTCAAAACCATTTTGAAAAACGGTATCAAACGCATTGGCCATCTTCTCTCCAAGATCTTGGCCATTCTGAGGAAAAACTTTATAACCTTTACCGATAAAAGATTCCAACAATGCCTTTATTTCAGGTCTATTACCTGGCGCAATTGCTACCTCTTTTTGATTCAGCCCCCCAACAAAAAGCAGTTTATTCTTCACCGGTGATAAGGTTTCCAAAAGATCACAGATAAATCCTTTGTATAATTCGAGTACAAAATCATCATCCAGTTCTTTAGCAAGCCTTGTTTTTACTTTTCCTTTTTCAGGAATTTTTAAAAATACAATAAGGGCTGAATCATCCATCAAATGCAACTTTATATACATCCTTATACTTTTGAGCAAAATGGAAAACAATTCCCTCTTTGATATGCTCAGGAAGTTTTTTAAAATCGGCCATACATCCTTCTGGTAAGATAATCTGCTTAATTCCCGATCGCCTGGCGGCAATAATTTTTTCTTTAATACCACCCACAGCAAGAACCTCACCTGTCAGTGTAATCTCCCCTGTCATAGCAAGAAAGGGTTTAATGGTTTTTCTTGTTGCCAAAGAAATAATCGCAGTCGTAATCGTCACCCCTGCGCTGGGACCATCTTTGGGCGTTGCACCCTCCGGTACATGGATATGAATAAAAGCATTATCAAAATATTCTTTATCAATCTTAAATGAAGTTAAATTTGAGCGCACATGACTGTAAGCAATGGCTGCAGATTCCTGCATTACATCCCCCAGTTTTCCGGTAAGCTTAAACCCGGCATTTTTCTCGTGAACCCGAAGCGCCTCAATGGGAAGAGTCACACCGCCAAGCTGCGTCCAGGCAAGTCCAGTCACCACACCCACACCAGATAGCTGTCGCTTATTCTTAAATATTGGTGGCCCCAATAGATCTTCAAGAGATTTAATATTTATCTGAGTTTTCTTTTTTTTCTCTTTTAATATTTTAACAATACTTTTTCTGATAATTTTATTTAATAACTTTTCAAGCCCTCTGACTCCAGCCTCCCTGGCATACCCCTCAACCAAATGACGAATGGTGGGGTCTGTAATGGTAATTAATTTATGGGTCAGATTATTTCGTTTCAAAAGTCTGGGCCAAAGATGCCTTCTGGCAATTTCCATTTTTTCCTGGGTAATATACCCGGATAAATTAATTCTATCCATTCTATCCAACAAAGGAGGTGGAATGGTATCAAGTTGATTGGCAGTACAAATGAACAATACTTTTGACAAATCAATTCTTAAATCCAGATAATGATCTAAAAACTCTGAATTCTGTTCAGGATCAAGGACTTCGAGCAAAGCAGATGCAGGATCTCCCTGATAGGACATGCCAATTTTATCTACTTCATCCAGCATAATAACCGGATTGGCAACTTGGGTATCTTTCAAAGCCTGAACCATCTTACCGGGCAAAGCACCGACATAAGTTCTTCGATGCCCTTTTATTTCAGCCTCATCTCTCATTCCTCCAAGACTAAAACGATAAAATTTTCTGCCAAGAGCCTCTGCAATAGATTTACCAATAGAAGTTTTACCAACACCCGGGGGACCTACAAATAAAATTATCGATCCTGAAATATCTTTTCGATAAATACCGGCTGCAAAAAACTCTATAATCCTCTCTTTTACATCAGACAATCCAGCATGATCTCTATCCAAAATAACTTCAGCCCGTTCAATATCTATATTATCCTCTGAGTAAATCCCCCACGGGAACGAAGTCACCCAGTCCAGATAGTTACGAGTCACCCCATATTCTGAAGAACCGGTCTCCAATACTGACATTTTTTCAATTTCTTCTTCAAATTTTTTCACAACATGCTCTGGAGGAAACAATTTTGCAAATCGCTCTTTAAACTTATCCACATCCGATGTTTTATCATCTTTTTGCAATCCCAATTCTTTTTGAATCGCTTTAAGTTGCTCTCTTAGGAAAAATTTACGTTTATTATCATCCACCTGGGTATTGATATCTTTTTGAATCTTACTTTGAAGCTTTGCTATCTCAATTTCCTTTTGCAACAACATCATCACTTTTTTCATACGATCAATTACGGATTCAAGTTCCAGAATTTCCTGAAGGTCATCACCGGAAGCGGTTGTTATACCAGCAGCAAAATCTGTTAAAGGCGAGGGTTGATCTGGACTGAACATACCCAGATATTGTTTTAGCTCCTGTGAATATAACGGATTCAAAGACAACAATTGCTTGATAGAATTGATAATAGCAATGGCATACGCTTTAAGTTCATCTTCATTTTCCTCAATCTTTTCAAAATATTCTACCTTGACGACAAAAGGCGGTTTATTTGAAAGAAACTGTTTAATTCTAAATCTTTCCAGACCCTGGGCAATAAACTGAATATTTCCCTGAACATCGGTTATGTTCATCATCCTTACCACACACCCCACTTTTGGAAAATCTTGCTTATAAACATACTTACCCTTCACCTCTTTTAAATAAGCAAGTCCCAAAAGATTTTTTGAATCTTTAGAGGCTTTTTGCAAGGTCTCATCCCACCTTTTCTTACTCACCAGCAATGGTTGAACCTGAGCCGGCAAATGTGGCCGGCCTGTAATAGGGACAATATATAAGATATCCGGTTTTGTAGTTTGTTGAACCAACGTACCATCTGCATTTTCATTTTCTTCTTCTACTATTTCTGGAGTAATCGGTTTGTTGTTATCAGTCATAAACCACCTCATCAAAAAGGTTTATAGGAAATTTTTAAATACGACATTACCATTAATATAATATTGTTCAATCTTAGACAACTAAAAAGCAAAAAAGCAAGATTCATACCATAAAAAGGATAGATTTGGTTCTTCTCAATCATGGTTGAACTTATATATTGTTTTTTGCATTTTAAGCCATATTAAAGAAGTCTCTTTGATATGTTTCACAAACCTAACTTTTGATCCTGCCATAAAAAAGATACCCTGAAAATATAAAATTATTATTTGACTTACTAAATCATTACTTATAAACATATGATGATAAATTTTATGGAGATTCAACATGATTAATAAAGAGCCATTATCACAAAGTCTTGAAGATTATCTGGAAACTATATTAGAACTTCAGACAAAAAAAACCGTAGCTCGTTCCAAAGACATTGCCGAAAAAATGGATATAAAACGCGGTTCTGTAACTGGAATGCTAAAAAAATTAGCCCAAAACAATCTAATTAATTATGAGCCCTATGGGTATGTCACTCTAACCCCAGAAGGTAAAAAAATCGCCATGGAAATTGAACGCAGGCATATTTTTTTAAAAGATTTTTTCGCACGGGTACTCAAAGTAGACGAAACAATCGCAGACCAGACCGCATGCCAAATGGAACACGCCATGAGCAAACAGACCTTTCAAAAATTCAAGAATTTTGTAAAAACTATTGACGCATGCCCCAACTGCAGACCTGATAATAATTAAACCCAAAGAACCTTCTTTAAAGCAGGTTTTTATTATTTACCAAGCGTCTCCATCTCAATTTTGACATTTACCATATCTCCCATAACACCCATTTTTAAAAACCGACCATCTCCCACATTAAAATCCAAACGATTCAAAGAAAAAGACGCATTAAACCCTGTCACTGTTGTACTTTTTTTAAACGGATTTTGTATCGGTCCAAAATGAGAAAATTGAATTTTTATAGGTTTAGTAACATCTTTAATGGTGATCATGCCTTCAAGAGAATATAAATTATTTTTAATAAGAGATATCTTTTGAGATTTAAAGATCATTTTAGGGAATTTTTTGGCATCAAAGAAATCTTTTGAAAGCAAATGTTTATCCCGCTTATTGTTAAAGGTATTTATGCTTTTTACATCAACCGTAAAATTAAACCTGCTGGCAGTTAGATTATCAGTATCAAAAAAAACATCCCCTTTAAAATCAGAAAATCGGCCACTGGTTTTTGCATAAATATGTTGCACCTCAAATCGCACTTCAGTATGTGCATCATCAACCTTCAGTTGGCTGGCAAAAACTATCCCTGAAAACATCATCCAAAAAATAAAACCAGTTAGTATCAATATTTTTTTCATAATATATCTCCTAATTTTTTTAGTTTCCTGCCCGATATGAAAATCTCTTTGTTCTCTAAGATAAGTAGTTTAGTTTAGTTTAGTTTAGTTTAGTTTATAATCTAAAGCACAAATGACTCCGTGTAAACCCGATGCGAAGAAAACTCTTGAAATTTCAACATTTCTTTTACATGCTCAACCATGGCTGGGGGGCCACATAAAAAGACTGGGGCTTTAGGATCAAATCCTTTGAGCATGGCCATTAAACTTTGTTTATCAATTCGGTTAAAAGTCCCTTGATGATTTAGATCCCGGGTAAGCACATGGTAAATTCTAAGATTCTTTATTTGAGCATCTAAATCTAGAAATTCTTTTCCAAATATAATATGATCCTTTGTTTTATTGCTCCATATCAATATAATTTTTCTATCGTCCCGGGACTTTGCCATCGCCCTGAGCATACTCAACATAGGGGTAATCCCGATACCACCTGCAATCATAACAAGCGGTGTTTTTTCATCTAATAAAACATGGCAAAAGTTTCCATATGCTCCATCAATTAAAATGGTATCATCGACTTGAAGCTGCGGAATCTGGTTTGTGAAATCCCCACATGAACGAATGACGAACTGAAGAGAAGATATCTTTCCAGGTGCTGACGCAATCGTAAAAGGATGTTCTTCTTTTGCAATGTTTTTTCCAATAGGCATAATATAAGCAAACTGACCTGGAGAAAATTCAATTCCTGTATTTGAAAATGCTTCTAAATCAACAGACCAGGCATTTTTCGCAGCAGACTTAACACGAACGACCTGATATTTTTTTTTAAACAATGCTGTTGTCAGTAGCCATTTGCGAATAAAAACAAATCCTAGAAAAAAAGCGGCCCCTAAGAGAAGCTTATTAGGCATCCCTGATTCAAAGGGCTTGCTAACCCTAAGTACATGGATAATTGCAAACGTCATAATTGTCGGCGCCAGAATCCTGTGTACAATAATCCATCTGTGCCATCTCAATCCGATAAGTGCTCTGAAAATTGAAGATAGGACCATTAAAATAATCAAATTTAACAAAAAAATACCCAAGAATGCCGGCCAATATCTTTTTTCCATAGGAAAAAATGAAAAATTCTCTGCCCATAAGATAAAAACCGGATGAAACACCGCAAAACATAATAACACGATGGCAAATCTTTTATGAAATAATAGAAGTTTATCCTGACCAAATACTTTATCTAAAAAAACAAACCTGCCAGCTAAAAGGGGTTGAAAGATTAATAGAACAAAGGTCACTAAACCAAAAATCTTTCCGGTTCGTAACAACACTTTCTCCATACCAAATTTATAAAACATGGAAGGCGATTCAAAATAAAACGGAATGGTACAAGACAAAACTAATATGACAACAAAAAGAAAAACAGACAAGGCCTTTAAAAGCAGACTATCCTTCATTTAGACACCTTTCATCCCCATTACCGTTAAGGATAATCATGACAAAGGCCTTTCCCATTAGGTATCCGAATACTTAATTCAAGGTTTGGCAAAGTGCACTATGAATTTACAAATTTATATATATTTACTCTGCCGCATCAACAAGATCAATCTCTTCTTTGGCAACAAAAATATAAGTTATATCCCTGATAACCATATACAGCGACGGCACAAACAAAAGCGTCAATATAGTGGCTGCCATCAAACCAAAGCTGATGCTTACAGCCATAGGAATAAGAAACTGGGCCTGGAAACTGGTTTCCAAAAGCAGTGGCAACAAACCAGCTATCGTGGTGACAGAAGTTAATAACACAGGACGAAATCTACTTTTACCAGCTTCAATTACCGAATCAAATGCGCGTTCACCTCTCCTGATCTTCACATTGATAAAATCGATCAAAATCAAAGAATCATTCACCACAATCCCGGATAGGGCAACCATCCCAAAAATAGAGAACATGGTAAATTCAAGACCCATTACAAGGTGACCCAAAATAGCGCCTATTAGGCCAAAGGGAATGGCTGTCATGATGATTACCGGCTGGATATAGGATTTAAACTGACTGGCAAGCAACACAAAAATCAACATAATTGCAATGGAAAAACCTAATTTCAGATCATCCAGAAGATCCTTGGTTCGTTTGGCCTGTCCTTCCAGGTCATAGCTCACCCCAGGATAACGGGCCACAAGAGAATCCAGATAATTGTCCTTTAGACTTTCAACAATGTTCTGTGCATTGGCCACAGTTTCATCAATATCTGAAATAACGGTAATCGTTCGGTTTCTATCCACACGCTGAATCGTTGAAAACCCTCGTTTTATTTCAATATCCGCCACCTGGTTCAAAGGTATCTGTCTTCCATCCCGGGTTCTGATCCGAAGCTCGTCAATACTGCCCTCTGATTGCCGTTCTTCTTTTGAGTAACGCACCATGACCTTGACATCATCTTTTCCCCGCTGGATCTTTAAAGCCTCATCTCCATAATAGGCCTGCCGGATCTGGAGTGCAATATCTGCCATGGTGACTCCCAATGGTTTGGCACCTTTTTTGATATGGATCTGCATTTCCATTTTACCCGGCCTGAAATTATCTGTAATATCAAATGTACCGGGATATTTGGCAATTTCATTTTTCAGTTCAGCAACCGCATGCCGCAGTTGCTCCAGATCATCACCCCGCAACTGCACTTCTATGGGATTGCCCTGAGGCCCTCCACCAATAGTAGAAAATGTTAATTGTTCCGCTCCAATGACCTCTCCGGTCAGTTCCCGCCATTTAGCCACAATTTCCGGGCCGGGGACATCCGGGCGCATGGAGGCTGACACAACCTCAATGATGGAGTGAGCACAATGGCCTCCAATAACAGGAGGTTTCCAGTCTCTTCTGGGAATATTTCCTATCCCGGAATATGTATACGCAACAATATCTTTACCGTCGGTTACCCGATCCCGGAAATAGTCATTAAGCGCCATTGATCCATCTTCAATTTGTTCAATGGATTTTTCAGTCGTCTCAAAAGGCGTTCCCAGCGGATAAATAAGATCCGCAACAATCCAGTTACTGTCTGATTTCCCAAACAAAACAAAAGGCACGTGTCCCCCGGCCAGAACCCCGAAACTCGCGATAAGCACACCCACTGCAATGGCCAACGTAAAATACCTGCTCTCTACACAATATTTGAGCATGGGTAGATATATCGTATGGATGAACCAATTTAACGATTTTTCAGTTTTATCTCTTAGCCAGGCATGACCATCAAGGATATCTCTTTTTAACCAGCCAAACAAGAAAGAAAAAATCCTGGAGACCAACCCTTTGTTTTTTAAGGGAGGAGTTAGCGCATGCTCCAAATGGGCCGGCAAAATGATAAAGGCTTCCACCAGAGATATAGCCAGAATACAGATAACAGCCTGGGGCAGGATAAAAATAAACTTTCCCATAATCCCGGAAATAAACATAATTGGTGCAAAAGCGACCATGGTTGTAGTTATAGCCATGACCACTGGAGAACCGATTTCAGCGACACTATCAATAACAGCATCCCTGGGGGATTTACCTTGTTTATAATGGGTATAAACATTTTCTCCAACAATAATGGCATCATCCACAAGAATACCCAGCGTCATGATGAATGCAAACATAGACAACATATTGATTGATGCACCAAAAAAATCGAGGACGATAAAAGCCCCCATAAATGAAATCGGGATACCGACTGCCACCCAGAATGACAATCCCAAATTTAAAAACAGTGCCAAAACAATAAACACCAGTATAATTCCCTGGGCACCATTCTTGAGCAGCAGATCAATTCTATCCTGTACCATCGGAGCCATATCAAACCAACGTTCCAGACTAACTCCCTGTGGGAGAGTTTCATTTCTTGTCCGTAAATATTTTTTTACCTCTTTTGAAATCGTAATCGTATCCTGTGTATCTGTTCGACTGACGATAACAAGGGCGGCAGGTTTACCTTTAAATCTTGTCTTGTGATCTATATCTTCAAATCCATCTTTTACGGTTGCAACATCTGACAACCGGATAATGGTTCCATCCGGCCGAGTAACGACAGGCAGTTGTGCAAACTCTTCTCCTGTATACAATTTACCCTTTGCCCGAACCAGAAATTCTCCACCTTTAGTCTTTATTTTCCCTCCAGGCAAATCCAGGCTACCTGTCTTGACTGTTGCCGCCACCTGATCAAAAGAAAGATTATACTCTCTTAAACTTTTCTCCGATACTTCAACAGAAATCTCATACTCACGGACACCACCTAAGGCGGCAAGAGAAATCGTCTCTTTTTCCACAAGATCATCCCTAATTTTTTCAGCAGTATCGCGCAAAACTTTTTCATCAACATCGCCATAAATGGCCAGGTAACATGTGGGATCATTTCTTTTAATCTCTGTCACCACAGGATCCTCAGCCTCTTCCGGAAAAGAATCGATCAAATCAATCTGGGTTTTAACATCGTCCAGTTTTTCTCTTATATCTGTACCTGTTTTCAGTTCTAGCACAACAGAACCATGACCTTCATAGGCATCAGAATACATGTTTTTTACATCTTCAAGGCTTTTGAGCTGCTCTTCAATTTTTATACATATCCCTTCTTCAACTTCTTCAGGCGATGCACCAGGGAAAGTAACCTGTATGGAGATCATATCAAGAGAAAACTGGGGGAAGATTTCCCGTCTCATATTCAAAGCAATATACAAACCTGCAACAATGATGAACACCATGATCAAATTCACAGTTACCCGGTTATCAACCGACCATTTACCCACTGCTTTCATATTTTATTTCCCATTTGTTTTAATGGTAAGAGGCATGCCTTCAAGAGCTCCAGGTAATGGAGAAGAAATAATTTTATCTCCTGGCTTAAGGCCGTCGCTAATAAAAACTTTGTCTTCAAATTTTCTTAAGACTGTCACTTTTTTCATTTTCAAATGATCATCATTAATCACAAACAAAAGATCACCAGCCCTCAGTAAATATCTGGGCAAAATAAAAATATTATCATAGGTTGTACCCTGGATAGTGCATTTTACAAACGCACCGGGTTTTAAATCAAAGAGACTATTTCTTTTTGCCTTGGCATCTGCGGGATTGATCTCCAGCGTCATGGGCAATGTCCTAGTCTTCTCATCAACATTCGCCTTGAATCGGGCAACCTTTGCAGGCCATCGATAAGCATCTTCGCCTTTAAAATTTGCGATACTGACTTGGGCAACTGGGGTCTGTCCTTTCTGCAATATTGGATTGATCCACTTCATGTTTTCCAAAGGAATACTGATATCAACATCAAAACTATCCTTTTCATATATACTGCCGATCACCTGCCCTGGATTAACATATTCCCCTGTTTCCAGCATTTTACCCAAAACCCATCCATCAAAAGGAGAAACTATCCGGGCTTTTTGATAAGCTAAATCAGCTTTTTCAAAATTTACTTTGGCCATGGAAAGCGCAGCTTCTCTTTGTTCCATCATGGTCCGGGTCATCACCATACGATTACGAATATTCTGGAATGCAATTTTCGTTTGCAAATATTGTTGCTCAGCTCTATCCAATGCCGTTTTTGATGCAAACTGATTTTTAGTAAGAGCCGATATTCTTTCAAACTCTTTTTTTGTAAGATTTACATTGGCCTGGGAAAGACCCATGTCACTTTTCAGGTTATCAATATCCTGTTTCAAACTTTTTATGTCTGTCTTAGCCTGTCTAATTTTAACCTGTGCTGACTGACGATCGAGTTTATACGATCTTTGATCAATCCGCACTAAAAGATCCCCCTTGCTGATCTGACCACCTTCAATAAAAGACGGATGAATATAGTCGATCCTTCCTGGAACTTCTGCCGCGACCTTCACCAGTGTCCTGGGTTTCACCGTACCAAAGGCCTCCACTGTCATCACTTTTGATACCATTTGTGCCTCTATGATTTTTACACTGGCAGGTGTTTTCACAATATTCTGTTGCTTGGGTTTTTCCTTTAAGCGAATCAGCACAATTGCAACCCCCACAGATAGCAAAAGAACAAAAATGACCCTTATAAATCTTAGAATAACAGGAAGACTTCTTTTCCGCTCAGATAATGTTTCCATAACCAATCGTATTCTCCTTGATGGTTTTTACGAATAGACTTCATATATTTTTATATTTCTTTGTATATAACAAGAGCTTCAAATTGAGAAAGGATTAAAATGTAATTAATTGTAACAATTAAAACAAATCACCAACAAGAAAGTTTATTATACACGGTTTTATTAAAGATCAAAAAGATAGAAACCAAGGCCAGAAGACTATTACGTTACTACTCAAACAAATTATCTGCAATATTTACCACGATTTTTAGACGTAATCACATGGAGCGGATACAAATATAAAAAATTGAAGCCGAAGATCTAAGGTCTCAAAAAAATTTAACCGTCCTCAAACAATGAAACTACTTTTTTTTCGTTTTAACTATTGCAGGAGATTTTTCTTTTTTTTCAGACTTTTTAGCTACAGATTTTTTTGGAGTTACCCCTCTTAAAATAGGTATGAGCATATCCTTGTTTTCTGCCAGCAGCAACGAGATGTCTTCAAGCTGATTTTCGTTAAGCTTAGTTTTTGACTTTTCCAGGAATTCAAACAAATTGTCAGCAATGTCGAGCATTTTGTCATAGGCATCTGCTTCTTTTTTTGTCGCAAAAGTCATCTTTTCCTCTCCATTCCTGACAACAATATATTTTACGATTACAGCCATTTTGTCTCCTTAGATCGACCAAGAGTAATTAAAACAAATAAAATTATGGATA
>JAWSVH010000151.1:0-16059 GCA_033852015.1 Desulfobacula sp. | reverse complement strand
TAATGGCTGACAGGTCTGTGGCTGCCATAACTGCCTCAAGAACCTTTTTTCTGTCATTTTTATTATACAGAGGATTAATCAATGCTTTTTCAAAGCCATCCTGTGTATCAAATAGACCAACAACCGCTATAAGCTCTTCATTATATTGTTCTGCCTGACTATTTTCCTGACCAATAAGAATCAATGCTTTAGCATAACGCTTAGCAACTACTAAATTTTTCATTATGCCACCACCTTTTTCAAATATGCATCAACAAGTTTATCCTGATCATCAGATGAAATGGAGGCAACAATTACTTCCTGGGCTTTTTCCATGGCTTTTTGCGCAATTTCCTGCTGAAGCATTACTTTAGCAGCCTTAAATTCCTGTTCAATATTGCGTTTAGCCATATCTTCAAGTTTTTCAGCCTGTGCCTCAGCTTCGACAAGGATTCTTGCCTTGGCTTCTTCACCTTGTTTAATATAATCAGAAACAATTTGTTTAGATTCCTGATCAAGGTTTTTAAACTTAGCTTGATATTCTGCAAGTTTCTTTTCAGCATCTGCTTTTTTTTGCTCAAGCTCTTTAATCTCATTTTCAATGCCCTTGGTCCGGGAAGAGAAAAATTCTGCAACAGGTTTTTTTGCAATAAAAAACAATACAACAACCAAAACAGTAAAATTTATAACCTTATAAGTATCACTGCTTGTCCATGCATTATGCACCCCACCGCCATCAGACGAGGCCCATGCAACACCACAAAGTGCAAACATAAATATTCCTATAACAGAAACAGCTTGCGACACTCTTCTTTTTGTTACGATCTTTTTCATCAGCATGCCCTCCCAAGAATCTTTTCACCGATGGCTTTAGCAAATGCCTCAACCTCGCCTTCAAGTGCCTTTCGGGCCTGTTCAGTCTCATCTGCAACTTGCTTTTTAATCTGTGCAAGATTGGCCTGAGCTTTCTTGTTAATCTTGTCGATTATTTCCTTCTCTTCTTGAGATGCTTCGTCTAAAAAGGCTTCTTTATTTTTTAGACCTTCAGACCTAGCTTGTTTCAACCCATTTTTGTAAGCATCTTCTCCGGCAATAAGGTCACTTGCGGCTTTTTCAGCCCCATCTTGCATCCCTTCAACTTTAGCCTTTCTCTCCAGAAGAACGTTACGAATTGGCTTGTACAAAACCAGATTAAGCACAAAAAGCAGAACCAGGAAATTGATCATCTGATATACCGTTGATATATCAGGAATCACAGTTATCATAAAATCCCCTCCGCCAGTTAATAATTATAAAAAATTCAATCACTTATATCACGCTGACTGTTTAAATCCAAAAACAGCCTAATTTCAAATCAAATCGTGACTTGAGTACCATTAGGGCAATCATTTGTCAATATTGAATACTAAAATATTTCATGCGTAGACAAGGATTTTTTCTATTAAAATCCGACCACATAAAAAAGAACAAAACAATTCATCTTTATGGGATAAATAATGTGCTCTCGATCTTAATTAGTTTGGAAGAATAATTGGAATGAAAAATCCAGAATCATGAAATATACTCACAAAGTTCCAAAGCTTGGATAATCTGAGCAAGATGCTTTTTCTCTGCTTGTGCCAATGCATAAAACATATTCTGTAATTGTTTACCAGCGATATTGCCGGCCATAACCTTGTAAAGATCATATGCACAAAATTCCAACTCAATGGCAAAATCCAGAATATCAATATGAGAGCTGGATGATGAATCCTTAAAAAGAGTCTTCACCTTTTCGATGGATTTTCCGCCTTCTAAAATCTGGCCATTACAAGAATCAAAGAACAGGTCAAAACCCATTTCATATTTCTGGATTCTATTAAGCTGTTTAAAAATGGATTTTGCGTGGGCAATTTCCGCTTGCACCATTTTTGCCATCACTTCATAAAGGGGTGTATCTTTTAAACTTTCTTTGGCCTGAGAATAAAAATAAAAAGCACCTTTTTCGAGATCAATCGCCTTTTCCATAAATTCGATTATATCGAAGTCCGAAGGAAACAAATCAATTCTAGGATAATCCAAAAGGATTTCCCCAGTATATTCCACCATCCCCCCGGTTAAATTATATAAATATTCTTCTTTGTATCCGGTTTCTGCAACAAAGATAGCTGCTACCTTAGACCGTCTTCCGCTACGGCAACAAAAAATTAATTTTTTATCTTCCTCAAACAGATATGGATCAAATTGAATCTGTGCCAAAGGAATATGAACCGATCCGGGAATATGATCCAGGCGATATTCTTGATGCAAACGAACATCAACAATCAAATAATCTTTCTCATTTTGATTGTTAATGAAATTTTCAAGAGCACTGGCACTCAAACTTCTTATCATTCATGCTCCTATTGCTTTCATTAAAGATTATCAATTCCCCAACCTTGTTTTAATGCATCTTTATTGTCCACAAGAATTTTCATAAATGCGGCTTCCATTTCGATCATTTCATCATCTTTTTTTCTCAACCATTCAGAAAGCCAGGCAAACCTAAGGGCCAGAATATACTCCACAAAAAATTTCCACCCTGCACGATCAAATATTTTTTGTTTTTGCAACCGCTGCAAAAAAGTGGTCACCATAGGCATAGCCAAACCATTAGGATTTTCAATGCCTGCACACCCCACAAGATTTGCAGCATCATAAATTTGTGGTTTTATCCCTATAAACTCCCAATCGATCACTGCACGAATTTGATCATTGTCCCAAATAACATTCAATGGATGAAGATCCCCATGGCAAAATCCCAATGGCAATTGATCATGAGCATCCATAAACTGATCTTCTAAAAACACCAAAAAAGGAGAGAACTTATTATACGCTCCAGGGTCATATTGTTTCATTTCAATAAATATTTTATAAATATAATCTTTTATAGAAAAAGTAGCCAATGATACTTCACTGTCAATCTGAACAGATGCACTATTCATTTGAATTAAAAATGAGGCAAAACTATCCCCCATTTTTTTTGAGGAAAGATAATCCGGACGTTGCAATGCTGTGCTGTGCAAAAAAGACGTAAGGCCATAACAATGTTGTTCAAAAAACGGTAAAAATTCATCCGTTGTGGTCTTTTCATATGCCAATGCTGAATCAAGGCCCTGCAAATTCAAATAATGAACTGCAAGCGCGACTGTCTGGCGTATTGAAAACTTATCTTTTGAAAATTTTTCAATCAAAAACAGATCCCCTGATATATCTTGAATAGCCATTCGCGAAAGCGTTCTTTCAGGAGAACCTTCAATATTGATATCCGGTCTTTCTATCTTAAATCTGATATTCCATTGACTGTTCAACCAGTCAATAAAAATCAATCGATTTTTACCCCAAAATTCTTCCAATGAGTCCTTCCAATTGTTCTTTAGGTAGCGCACCGGCTACTTTGTCGATTATTTGTCCTTGCTTAAGCAGTAACAGGGTTGGAACACTTGAAATAGCATACCTTGCTCCAATTATTGGATTCTCATCCACATTAAGTTTGGCAATTTTCACCCGGGCTTTATATTTTACTGCAAGCGCATCAATAATTGGAGCAAATGCTTTACAGGGCCCACACCAAGGTGCCCAACAATCCACCAGAACCGGTAAAGTGGAAGACAAAACCTGTTGATCAAACGTCTGGTCCGTAACATCCACAGGTTTTTCCAAAGACGCAGTAGATAAGGCAATTTTACACTTTCCACAATTGGGAGAATCATCAATTCTGGCTAAAGGTACCCTATTTTTTGCTCCGCAAACTGAGCATGATAGGATTAAACTCTTATTGCTCATTTTATTCACCCTAAATTATTTCAATAATTTCCTTTCCATACCCCTGTGCTGCTTGTATCCCACCTTCTATCCAGCTGGCTTTAAGCATCAAAGGGCCTGTAACCATTTTCATGCCATAAATATGTTTCATGGTTTCATATATTCTTTCAGCAGCTTCACCACTCCAACCATAAGCTCCAAAAGCACCACCAGGCTTATCTTTTAACTCAGCCCTTTCAGCCATAAACAACAATTGTTTCATTCCCTGAATCATTTCACCATGATACGTGGGGGAACCAAACGCATACCCGTCATATCCTTTTAAATCTTCTTCACTTTGAATTTGAGTATTTTTTTTAACTTCTGCTTCATGGCCCGATATACGGATACCTTCAGCAATAAGATTAGCGATTCCTTTGGTTTCTTCAGATCTTGTTGCATATACAATTAATACTTTTCCCATTCTTCCTCCTTGTTCAGTCTTTATTAAATAAAATAGTTGGATCAATCGTTTTAATATTTTTTGTACCCGTCATAAACATCGCTTTTTTTAAACTCTTTTTTATATGCTCAATATGGAGTTTGACTCCCAAAGATCCTGCTCCTACAGCAGCACGAATGATATCTCGTCCTAAAAATACAGCATCAGCACCCAAAGCCAGCATTTTTAAAACATCATATCCTGTCCGAATACCACCATCTGCAGTAATCGTGATGTTGTCTCCCAACTTTTTTCGGATCAACGGCAACATGGTCGCAACCCCCGGGGTAGAATCCAGCACCCTTCCTCCATGATTTGATACAGCGATAACACGAACGCCTGCATCTGCACATTTTTGTGCTTCATCGGGAAGCATGACGCCTTTAGCAATAAATGGCAATTTCGTAAACTCAACCAGTTCCTGGATATCTTTTACGCTTTTTTTAAAAACAGGTTGCCCATGTGCCGCCATTATAGTTGAACCACAGCCATCCAAATCCACCCCAACTGCTTTACAATTTAATTTCTCTGCTTGTTCGATCAAAGATTTTAACACATCCTGTGAACGAGGTTTAAATATAGGGATCCCATATCCATCACAGGCTTGCATTGCATTTAACGATGGATGATCCTTCTGAGTATAAAACCAGGTATCTCCACGCAAACCGATGGTCCCTGCTTCTTTTGAGCCTTTTAGCACGGATGTACAAAACTGTGTCTCATCCATTGCATCATTATATTTTTGAGCACCGGCGGTGGATGAGGCCAAAACAGGTAACTCAAGGTCCAATCCTAAAAAAGAACAGGATGTATCCGGCTCAAAATGATCTCCGATAACCGACATATTAAACTGAACTTGTGCAAGCGCCTGGGTATTTGCACGAAAAGAGTGTCCTTGTCCTGCTCCACCCAAACCGATCGGCTTGCCATATGCTTCTCTTTGACAAATTTTATCATAATTCCCATCACAAGAAGGATATGCCGCACAAATCCCCTTCAATTTTTTTCTAGCCAGATCTCTCACTTGTTCAAGGGATTGAGGGATATCGAGTTTATTTATAATCATCCGATCATCAGCGTGACAAACGGAACAAATCTGAGGTTTATTTTCAGCATCAACCATCTCATGACAAACGGAGCAATACCATTGATTCATTGATCTTTTCCTTTTTTTATTTTCAGGATCGATCAAGAATATCATTCCCTATAAATTTAGCAAGACTGTATTGAAAAACAGAACTCTTTTTTCTCATAGCATTTTCCTTACCCAATCAAAAATCACCAACGGTCTTAAACCTCACCTCAAACGTTGTCTTAATTTTTACAATTTCACAACTTTTTACAATTTTCTAAAAGCAATATTTAGGCCATTTGATATTTAACACCATATTTTTCTGTTCTTTAATTTTTTTATAGAATTCTTCTCACAACTGTCTACTTTAGCCTTGCAATTCTGGCACAAATTGTGCAAATGTTTTATAAAATAGGTTTGATAAATTAAGTTTGGGAAGATAAATATAGTAAAATAAGTTCAATTAAATAATTCAAAAATCATTTTTCTAAAAAAAATGTTATTCGAGGAGAAATTAATGGCAACAGATAAAACAACCTTGTATGCTTTAAGCACCTGCAGCCATTGCAAGTCAACCAAACGACTTCTTTCAGAATGCGATGTTGAATATGACTATATAGAAGTAGACGATCTTAAAGGAGAAGAACGCAAAGCGATCTTAACAGATATAAAAGAGCTCAATCCCAGGTGTTCTTTTCCTACCATTAAAATCAATGATACCGTTATTGTCGGATACAAAGAAAAGCAGATCAAGGAGGCATTGGGCATTAAAGATGAAAATGAAAGTTGAACAATTGCATGCTGCATTAAAAAAATCACAAGAAGCGAAAGGCATTTATTTTAACAAAGACACCGATTTAGTTTTTGAACTGCTTGAATCACTACTGATAAACAAAGACCGCTATGGTTATATGGCCTGTCCTTGTCGACTGGCATGTAATGACAGGCAAAAAGACCAAGACATTCTCTGTCCATGCGTATACCGGGCACCGGATCTTGAAGAATTTGGTGCCTGTTATTGTGGGCTATATGTTTCTGCTGCTCTGAACGACAATGAAATAGAGTCCACTGATGTTCCAGAAAGAAGACCGCCTGAAAAATCATTTAATTTTTAAGGAGATTATTTATGGACGATTGCACTCTACCCGTTATAAATACAGGCCTTCGAGGCATTGATGTTGCCAGTTCAAAGATTTGCGATGTTCGAGGAAAAGAAGGAAAACTGATTTATCGCGGATTTTCCATCGAAGATCTAGCCAAGAACGCTACTTTTGAAGAAGTTTGTTTTCTTCTTTTATACGAACGACTGCCCAAAAAACAAGAGCTACTCGAATTTGATCAGAGCCTAAAACAAAAACGTCAAATTCCTGAAAATGTCTTCTCTTTTCTTAAAAGTCTACCTTCAAACATGAACCCTATGGATGTCCTGCAGATGGCCACCCCATTGTTGATTCAAAACGACCCGAATGTAGACAGCACCGATATTGAAACAACGCTTTACAGTGCAGAGAACTTAATTGCCGGGATGGCGACTATCACCGCTTCCTGGGATCGAATACGAAATGATAAAAAAGTTATTGAACCCGATAACTCCTTAAGTCATGCCGCTAACTTTCTTTATATGCTCAATGGCAAGAAACCCAATAAAGAAATAACCCATTTTTTTGATACCAGCCTTGTTTTGCATGCAGAGCATTCATTTAATGCCTCCACATTTACAGCAAGGCAAGTTGCATCTACCCGGGCCCATATTTATGCTGCCATATCAGCAGCGATAGGATCACTTTCCGGTGCTTTGCATGGCGGAGCAAATGTTCGGGTTATGAAGATGTTAAAGCAGATCGGGTCTATCAATAAAATAGACGCCTATATCAACAATATTTTAAGCACAGGCGGACTGATTATGGGATTGGGACATGCTGTTTACCAGACCGATGACCCCCGTGCGATTATCCTGACTCCCATGAGTAAAAGAATGGGACAACTTGTAAACAAACCTATATGGTACGAACTTACGCGTGAATTGGAAAAAAAAGGCAAAGCTGCTTTTAAAGCAAAAAAACAACGCCAGATTTTTTGCAATGTAGATTTTTACAGTGCATCCTTGTTTCATACCATGGGAATCACCACTGATCTGTTTTCACCCTTATTTGCAATTTCAAGGGTCAGTGGATGGGCCGCACATGTAATAGAAGAACAGTTTGCAATGGCTGCGCCCAAACCATCCTTGTATCGACCAGGAGCTGAATACGTGGGTGACTATTGTGGCCCGGATGAATGTATGTTTACTGATATTGATGAACGCTAAAATAAATAGAGGAAAATTAAAAAAATGAAAGTTTGGCAGTGTACTGTCTGTAAATATATCCACAGAGGAGAAAACCCACCTGAAAAATGCCCGGTTTGCGGGGTGGATAGCAGTAAATTCATTGAAATTGATGAAGCCGATATCCCAGAAAAAACACCCAGGCGAAGGCAACCGGACAAGAAAACACCATTAACATCCCAAATAAAGATTCCTATACAAAAGCCTAAAAAAGAAGCCGGATACGAGCATGTTCTATCTTTACTAATCAAGCACCACGCCCATCCCGTGTCGGTTCATACTCCCAATGGGCTTTTACCTGTGGCAGTCATTCTTTTTGTCTTAGCCTGGATGTTTGATTCTCAACTATTTGCAAATGCAGCAATAATTAATCTGATCTTTGTTATTTGCTCCCTCCCATTTGTTATTTTTACAGGTATTCTTGAATGGAAAAAAAAATATAATGGTGCACTGACAACGCTTTTTAAAATAAAGATCTTTGCCGTAGCAACTACCAGCATATCATGTACGATAAGTCTTATATGGTATCTGTTTGACACTGATATTTTGGCCTCTCCTATTGCATGGTCTTTCATAACAATCAATATCATTATGTTAACTGCCGTCGGAATTGCAGGTCATATTGGTGGGAAACTGGTATTTAAGGACTAATTATTAACGTCAGATCTGCACTTCAATTCCAACAGGACAATGATCTGATCCAAATACATCATTATCGATAAAGGCTTTTTTCACTATGCCTTTATCGATAAGATCTTGTGTGACAAAGAAATAATCAATACGCCACCCCGCATTATTTTTTCTGGCATTAAAGCGATAAGACCACCAGGAATATTTAATCTGTTCAGGATGAAAATATCTGAAGGTGTCGACATAACCATCTTCTATCATATTATCCAGGATATCCCTTTCAACTCGCAAAAAACCGGATCGTTTGGAATTGGGTCCGGGATTTTTTAAATCAATCTCATTATGGGCAGTATTAAAATCTCCCGTGATAATAAGGCTTTTTCCTTGATCTCTCAACGTTTTAGCATATGCTAAAAACCACTTGTAAAAATCCAGTTTATATTTCAGACGCTCGTCACTCATTTGTCCATTGGGGAAATATATATTAAAAAGGGTAAAAGAGTCATAATCCAATTGAATCACCCGCCCTTCCCCATCAAACTCCGGATGTCCAAAATCAGTAATCACCTTTTCAGGTTTTATTTTTGTATATGCAACGACCCCGCTATATCCTTTTTTAACGGTTGAATATGACCAAAAAGATTGATAATCGTGCAAATTGATCATATCATGCGTTCGTTGATCTTCTTGCAGTTTGGTTTCCTGTAACAATAAAACATCCACACCAAGATTTGAAACAATTTGAGAAAACTCTTTTTTCATTACTGCGCGAAGACCATTTATATTCCAGGATATAATTTTTAACATCTTTTTAGGCATTTATGTTTCCTTAAGCTTATTTTTTTGTCTCATGATACAAGTCTGTACCGTTCACAATGATCTCAAATTAATCAGATGCTAAGACAATTCTGGCATCTGCAATTACACATCGATCTTTTGTACAAATTACAGGATTTAAATCAATAGAATCAATATCATTTTCAAGCCCCATAATTAAATAGGAAAAATTAACCAGCAAATGTGTTAAAATCTCAAGATTCACACCAAAGTTTCCACGATACCCTTTGATCAACTCTTTACCTTTGAGTGTTTCCACCATCGAAAATACATCTCCGGAATTGAGCGGAGCCATTCTAATGGCGGTATCATTATAGATTTCTACAGATGTTCCGCCTATACCAAACACAACAACCGGACCGAACTGAAAATCATTTTTCGCACCAACAATGACCTCAATTCCCTGAACCATCTCTTCAACCAGAACTTGATCGCATCCTTCCAGTTTTAATAGACGCCACATCTGTGTCTCCAAATTTTCGCTGGAGTCGATTCCCAGGACAACGGCCTGATGTTCGGTTTTATGAAGAATTTTTTTAGAAACAGCTTTTATAACAACCGGACCAGAAGCTGCCTTCATAAATTGATCTGCTATTTTAAAGGAAGCCGTTAAAACACCATCTGGAATATCTAAACCCTGGGATTTGAAAAACATCTTTGCATCCGGCTCCAAAACCCATCCGGTCGCTTTGCTTTTATCAATCATTTTCTGAGCATCTTTGTTTAACATAGTTTTAACCTTTTCAATGCCTTTGCCATCAAAACAGCACCATCTACCGAAGCTGCAACAGGGATATTATTAAGTTCAAATCCTTCAATAATAATCTTATATTTATCCTCATTGGGGACATAAGCGATCATGGGTTTACCTTCATTCCTTGCCACCTGGCTGAGCTTGGCTCCAATATCAGCAGAAACACCGGGGGAATAAGGAATCATTAAACTTAGAACACAGTCAATTTTTTTATCCCGTAATAAATGCCGTGTTGCAATAACGATATCATCATCCACCGCACTTCCGGTTAAATCCAAAGGATTAGAAAGAGAAACAATTTTTTGTATCTCGGGAGACAGTTTTCCAAGAATAGTATCAATGGTTGCTTTCTCAATTAATGGCACCTTCAAACCATGAAGTTCGCAAGCATCTGCCGCAATAACACCATGACCACCACTCAAAGAGACGATCCCAACCTGACTGCCATTAATCCCTTCCGGATAACAACTTAGCGATTCACAAAAAGAGGTCAATTCATATTCATTATCTGCTTCAGCGACAAGGTGCTGCTTCATTATTTCAGAAAAAACCCGATAATCCCCGGCCAAAGAGGCTGTATGGCTGGAGACTGCATGAATTCCTGCCATACTTTTTCCTGCCTTGAAAATAATAACCGGCTTGGAACACTTTTCAGCTTTTTTAATAAAGTCGCGCCCTTCTCTTTTTCTAAATCCCTCAATATAAAAAGCAATCACCTTTGTTTCGGGGTCCTTCTCAAACCAATCGAGCATATCTATTTCACGAACACAGGCTTTATTCCCGATACTTACGGCCGAAGAAATTCCAATGCCCTGCCCTGCAAATTTCACCAATTGATCTACCAGGACTCCCCCGCTTTGACTGACAAAACCGACGTTACCTTTTTTAGGTCGGATAATACGTTCTCCGGGAAGAAAAAAGGTATCCACATAATCAGGTGCATAAATCCCAAGACAATTTGGACCAATAAAGGGGAATGAAGCCTCTTTGGCCATCTGTGTCAACTGATTTTCCAACTTCATATTTCCGGTTTCTGCAAATCCACCCGAAATAATAACGGCACTGCCAACACCTTTTCTAATGCACTGCTCCACCACTTTGATTACATACTCTGCACGAACTGCAATGACTGCCATATCGATTTTTTCAGGGATATCTTCAACACTGGGGAATACTTTTACGCGATTCAATAAGCCGCCTTTAGGATTTACAGGAAAGGCTTTGACTGGATACCGCAAATGATTTTTATTATAAATGACATTTGCCGGATGACGTTCCTGGGAGGTAGAAACGCCAATAACAGCAATCGTTGACGGTCTGAAAAGAGATTTTAAATCCACGGCTCTAATTTCCTTTAGCAATAATAATCTGATGAAATAAATTAGTTTAAAGCTTTTTTAATAAGGGTAACATGGATATCGTCTATATGAAAAATAAAAAAGGGCTGATAATAGAATAATCAACCCTTTTTCAAATATATTAAAATTGATTATTCCAATTTTAATTATTCTATCTCTAATTATCCTGATCCGCCAGATAATCGTCATACATGGTTTCAAGAGCCAGCTTATGTTTCATTTCTTCCTGGGCTAGAATCAAAAACACTTTTTTACCCGTTTCATTATCAGTCTGTTCAGAAAGCATCGTGTACAATTTTGTAGCTTTTTCTTCTCTTTTCATGGCAATTTTAAGAATCTCAGGCATTGGCATGCCTTCTTCATATTCGATTTCCACCATATAATCACTAATTTTCAAATCAGTTACTTTTTTAAATTCATAAGAATCAATTTTTTCTTTATTACCTGCCATATTTGACAGAAGGACGACATGTTTTTCTTCTTCTTTTGCAAACTGCTCAAATATTTTTTTAAGTGATGCCCGTGTAGCTTGTTTGGCTAAGGATGTATAAAATTCAACTGCTTGTTTCTCACCATCAATTGCAAATTCCAATATATCATCGATCGATCCAAATTCCATTTTCATTCTCCCTCTCCTCTTTTTTTTATCAGGTTTAATTCTATTTGTTACTTCAAAATTTCAGTGCAAATTTAATACCACATTCGTAAAACAATGAATATAGATTATATACATACAAAATTGGTAATTGATCAATTAAAATTTTATTTTCCAAGAATATCTTTTAATGCAGTATCCACCTCACCAAAAGAAAAAGGATACCCAGCCCGGGTCAAATGGCCTGGGACAACCTTTTGACCTTGTAACAGGCTCTTGCCCAGTTCACCCATAATCATCCTTACCATAAAGGCGGGAGCTGGCATAAAAGCAGGCCTATTCAACACTTTTCCCAGTTCTTTTGCAAACTGATTTTGTCTCACCGGCTCAGGACCAACAAAGTTAAAAAGGCCATCTAAATCATCATTTTGTATTATGAAATCCACCGCCTTTTCAATATCTTTAACATGAATCCAGGGAAACCATTGATTACCGCTACCCAAAGGTCCACCGACAAATGATTTGAACGCGGGAACCATTTTTGACATAGCGCCCCCATCACCTAAAACAACGCCCAATCGCATAATGCTAACACTAACATCTTTATTCTTTGCTTTTAAAGCCTCGTTTTCCCAATCTTTACAGACCTGTGCCAAAAAATCAGTTCCCGGTAAAGAATCTTCACTCAACAAGTGATTTCCACAATCGCCATATATTCCCACAGCTGATGTTGATATTAACTTCTTTGTCGTCCCTTTTTTGATCGCAGCAACTATATTTCGTGTCGTCAATATTCGAGAGTCATAAATGTTTTGTTTATATCTTTTAGTCCAATAACTAAAAATACTTTTCCCTGTCAAATTAATAATAATATCTGCCGAGCCAACCTTATTTTGCCAATCACCTTCAATGGTAGTATCTGCGCTCACCCATTCAAAATTGGAAAATTCTTCAGAAAAAGAGTGTATTAATGAGGTACCCAGACCGATGACGTATTGTTTTTTTAACAAAAAGTATCTTGAAATGCGTTTACCAATAAACCCTGATGCACCTGCAATAAGAATCTTTTTCATGATTTATGATCCTACTTTCTAAGGAGATGATATTCAATATCATAAACACATTTTACTAAAAAATAATAGCCAATTAAATTTATACCAATTTTATTGAACTTTAAGTTATGATATTTTTCTTGGAAGTTAGATTTCATTTCGCTATCTAAAGATATAAGAGGTGTCGCATGGCTCAAAATCGATATAAGAACCAATGCATCCGGAACAAAATTTATCGAGAAGATAATAACTCAGGTGAAAAAACTTAGGAAAATTTACAAAAAAACTAACTCATATCACGCGGTATAAAACAAAAGAATATGTCCGGGGAACTATCTTTGACATCGACAAATCTTTGGATATTAAATAATTTAATCTATTTTCTTTTTAAGCTCTTCCACTAACTCTTCATAGGATTGTTTCTGAAGAATCTGCTTAAATTGAGTCCGATAATTGCCCACGAGACTCACCCCTTCAATGACGATATCATATACCATCCAGGAACCATCTTTTGCTTGATACATACGGTAATCGATAGGAATCTCAACTGATTTAGTGATGATTTTAGTATTTATCTGAGCTTTTTTCTTTTTTACATATTCTTTGACAAAGATAATTTTTTCATCCGTATAAGACTCAATTTTTGAAACATAAGTGTCTTCCAAAAGTTGCCCGAATAATAGAATAAAAGCTTTCTTTTCTTCTTTAGTTCTTTTTTTCCAATTTTTAGAAAGGCTTAGCTGAGACATTTTTGCAAAACTGAACCTTTGATTGATAATCTTTTTTAAGTTAGCCCTTCTCTTTTCTATGTTTTCATCTCCGCTCAAAGCAGGGTCTCTTAATATTACCAAAATCTGATCAATGCTTGTTTTAAGCTGATCCTGTGCGACAGAAGCATCTGCATAATTTAAAGGGGAAAAGAGACCCATTACAATCAAAATCAAAAGCACTTGTTTAAAATATTTCATCTAACCTCCCCAAAAAGCTATGGTACTTAACTTTAAATACTGAGTAATTCTTTATACGCATCATTTGCATTGGCCTGAATATTAAACACACTATCTAATTTTGTAAGGGCAAGTGCATTCATCACATTGGTTCCCAAGCCGGTTAATACAAATTGCTTGTTAACTTTTTTACTCCACTGCAACCCTTCCACTAAAGTTGCAATGCCGGAACTGTCCATAAACGAGACACCCGAAAGATCTACAATAACACCCTTAACTCCCTTTTCAAAAAATGGGAGCAATTTGTCCCTTAAGTTGGGTGAACTGAACATATCCACTTCGCCTTCAACTTTAATGACACCGATATTCTCTTTTTCTTTGCTTTTAATTTTAAAGCTCATAATCCCACTATTTTTCAAAAATGTATTTACTGACCAATTCTTCCAGACTGATAGCAGACTCGGTATCCATCAAAGAATCATTATCTCCTAATATTTCATCAGAACCACCGGGAGATAATTTTACAAACTTATCACCGATCACGCCCTTGGTACGTATTGAAGCTATGGTATCATCCGTAATTTGTGTTCCCTTTTTAATTTCCATTTGCACAACGGCTTCATTTTCTTCTAGCGTAATTCGTTTAACCTTTCCAACAGGGACACCGGCAATTTCAACGGACGCTGCAACTTCAAGACCTTCTATAGATCCAAACCTTGCATCAATGGTAAAATTTTCTGACCCGAAAAGATCCACACCACCTAAGTTAACGGATAAGTACACCAGGCAGGCTATGCCCACCATCATGAAAATACCTACTGAAATTTCTGTTTTTTTCCCAAACATAAGAATAATTTAAATCCTATAGTAATAAAGATGTCAAGATATAATCCACAATAAGAATGGAAAGCGATGTTATGACCACGGCATTGGTTGTCGCCCGACTGACACCTTCTGTGGTAGGTTCAGCACAAAATCCCATAAATGTTGAAATCCAGGCGATCAATGCTCCAAAAAAAAATGATTTTAAAATTCCGCCATAAATATCGGCAAACGTAACTGCTGTAACCATTTTGCCAATATACGCCCCTTCATTTACCCCTAAAAGCTTCACCCCCACAAGATATCCTCCTCCAATACCGACCAAATCAAAGAAGGCTGTCAATAAGGGCAATGCGATTATACCCGCAAGAATTTTTGGGCTGATCACGTATTTTAACGGATCAATAGCCATCATCTCCAACGCAGGAAATTGATCCGTAATTTTCATAATTCCGATTTCTGCCGCAATTGCAGAACCTGCTCTGCCAGTTACCATCAACGCACAAAGGACCGGACCCAGTTCTCGTATAATTGAAAGGGCAACCATTACACCGAGAGCTGCTTCTGCTCCAAACTGACTCAGCGAATAATACCCCTGAATACCTAAAACCATCCCAGTAAAAAGTGCCGTAACAGAAACAATCAAAAAAGATTTAGAACCGATAAATTCAATTTCTTTAACCAGACGATAAAATCTAAACGGTGGAAGGAATGCCTGAAAAATGCTTACGAGAAAAAAGATACCGCTTCTGCCAAGTATCTGCAGACGGGTCAAAGTATATCGGCCAAAAGATGCTGCAATCTCCAAATCGATGTAACTCCTTTAATCAATCAATATTTCATCTAAATAGTTTTTATTTGTCCGGGTGAAAGGAATGGGGCCTTCCGGTTCCCCATTAATAAACTGCTTAACTCTTTCATCCGTGCTGTTTTTTATTTCTTCTGCTGTACCACTTGCGATGATATCACCATAAAAAAGAATAATTACATTATCTGCAATCCTGAAACAGGATTGAATATCATGTGACACTACAATTGTAGTAATATTCAGGGTTTGATTAAGGTCCTTTATTAATTTATCAATAACACCGGTTGAAATTGGGTCAAGACCAGAGGTGGGTTCATCATAAAAAATAACTTTAGGATCCATAACAATCGCCCGCGCCAGCCCAACTCGTTTCATCATCCCACCAGATAACTGTGAGGGCATTAATTTTTCGGTCCCTCTTAACCCCACCATTTCAAGCTTCATCGTCACAATGGTTTTAATGATGTTATCTGCTATTTTTGTATGCTCACGCAAAGGGAAAGCAATATTCTCAAAAATGTTAAGGTAATTAAAAAGTGCCGAGCCCTGGAACAACATACCCATTTTTTTTCTACATTCATATAGTTTTTTCTTATTCAGGCTCGTTAAATCAAT